>JAKBCQ010000854.1 GCA_021807585.1 Planctomycetota bacterium
GTATTTTCTTGAGGAGTCGAGATTTTGCCGCGCATACCTCACCCCTTGCTCGCCGAGTTCGTCGCGTCGTTGTTCAAGGCGGTCGGCGTTCCACCGAACGACGCGTCGATCACGGCGCGAAGCCTGGTCGATTCCAACCTCCGCGGCCACGACTCGCACGGAGTGATCCGCGTACCTCAATATGTCGATTTTCTTGAGAAAGGCGAATACCGGATCGGCGTCGACTTGAAAATCGAGCACGAATCTCCGACGATCGTCGTATGCGACGGCGGCTGGGGGTTGGGCCAGGTGCAGGCGCGCCGGCTGCTTGAACACGCGATCGATCGTGCCAAAAAGTTCGGCCTCGGCGCGGCGACGGCTCATTCGTGCGGTCACATCGGCAGGTTGGGAGAATACGCCGAAATCGCCGCCGACGCCGGCCTGATCCTCGAAGCGACCGTCAACAACGGAGGCGCGGGACAACGCGTCGCCCCGCCTGGAGGAACCGAACCGAGGCTCGGAACGAACCCCCTTTGCATCGGTGTCCCCACCGATTCCAATCCCGTCATTCTCGATTTCGGCACCAGCGTCGTCGCCGAAGGAAAAGTGCGCGTTTATTACTTGAACGAGAAAAAACCCGTTCCCGAGGGCTGGCTCCTCGATTCCAACGGCAATCCCACGACCGACTCGTCGGTTCTTTACGAGCCTCCTCTGGGGAGCATTTTGCCGATGGGAGGCGCGCAGGCGTATAAAGGATTCGGCCTCGGACTTGTGTTGGATATGCTCGCGGGAGGATTGTCGGGGGGACGATCGAGCAACGCCGACGTCAACGCGTTCGCCAAGGGGAACAACGTCGTCTTCTTGGCGATCGATCCCGCGGGATTCGCAGGCCGAGATGCGCTCACCCGCGAATCGACCCAACTCGCTCGGTTCGTCGCCGATTGCCCTCGCGCGCCCGGCGTCGATGCGATCCTCCTCCCGGGTGATCCCGAACGACGCACGCTGGCCGATCGTGGCGCCGCGGGGATTCCGCTCGAAACCGCTCACTGGGAGCGGTTGACGTCGCTCGCGACTCGGCTCGGCGTCGCATCCCCAAAAATCGAACGCGACGATTCGCGTCGATCCTAGATTCGCCTCGCCCTCAATCTACTCCACGGGCCGATTCGACCTCGGCCCCTGGATTGACACTCGTCCGAATGAATCGCATCGCGTTCGGCGAACCTTTAAAACGCGCTTCCGCAAAGAATCCGCACATTCGCGTAAGGGGTGAACTCCGCCGTGCGGATAATGCCTTTCACATCAAGCGATTGCTCCTTGAACTCATGATGCGGAACCTCGTCGATATCGACATCGCCGACGATTCGGAGAATCTCCTGATGCATCTTGGGGCTATATTCGTGCGTTTCGGTCGCGATTGTAATCGATTCGATCACGAGCTCCTCGGCGATCGCTCGAAGCACATCGAGAAACCGAGGGATCCCGGGAATGAGCGTGAGGTCAATCACATGGCTGTCGTGAGGCAACGGATATCCCGCATCGACGATCAAAAGCTCGTCGGTATGGCCAAGTTCGGCGAGCAACGAACAGATCGCCGGGTTGAGGATTCCACCTTTTTTCATCGTTCCCGATCCTTCTCGGCCGGTCGTCGATTCGCCGGCCATGAAACCCAATAATAACAAACGAATGCGCAGCCGCCTCGGCCCGCCTAGGATGACGCCCGAATATCCAATATACCCGATTCGGCGGCGACGCTCCACCGCATACGAACACGAACGTCTTTCAATCCACCCCGGACGCCGCCTCGGCAATCCCATGCCGAACTCCGAGCCCGCTCATCATGCCACACTGAGAGGCTATCCGGAAAGAAAGCCGCATATTCGACGGGATTTGAGGGCGAACCCGAAATCGGGAGGGCGGACCTCCTGGTAAGCCGCATTATTATGTTTGCGATTATTGACCGATAAATCGGCCCGGTCGCCCGAGTTTACGAGAAGAGGCTCGCCGGGAGGTTCGCCCTCCCAATCAGAACAAACCGACATCTAGATATTTAACGTATACTGGTTCTATTTGTGAATCGGCGCCGAAACCGGTAAAATCGAGCCGATTGGGTTTCGGGAAGCTTTTCCGGATAGCCTCTGAATGCTCACGTGTGGACGAACCCGCCGAGTCGACGCGGGGCCGAAACGTCTCCTGCAATATAATCGACATATACTCAAAGTAGTTCGTAAATATGTTCGCCGCCGTGCGCCGGATTGCCGATCAGCGTTCGCGCTCTGGAATCGATCACAAAATCGAGGTGTTCAAGCGGAAGTTGACCGATCAAAACGGGGACGCCGTCGGGAACTTCCATCACGTCCATCGTGCAAGTCCGATCCTGGATCGTCAAACGGACGGCTTCATACATCGCCGCCTCGGAATAGCCGACGCTGCTTACAATCCTCCGTTGTCCGATACGAGAAAGCCCGAGCCGTTGGATCAGCGAAGTGGGGATCGAGAGAAGCGTCGCTCCGGTATCGACCAGCGCGTTCGTCACGACGGCCGATCTCGCCTGCTCCGGAGGGATCGAGCCCGTTTCGACCGCCCAGAGAT
>JAKBCQ010000855.1 GCA_021807585.1 Planctomycetota bacterium
CTCGGCGCGATCCCCCTCCTGCACCGGAGCGGGCGACTGCTCCGCAGCCGAAGCGATCAACAACGCCGCCGTCGCCGGAACAAAGTAAATCCATGAAAATCTCTTTTGAATCATCGTGCGCGTCATTTTCATAATAATTAAACCTTGATAAGTGTCGATTCTTTTGTATGGCGACTCTTTGATATCCCCCGCCGTTAAAAACCGGCCGCGGCCGCGATCTTCACGGTTTCGGATCGACCGCCGCGTTCGCGCTCGATCGTCACGCGATCGCCGGCTTCAAAGCGCTCGACCGCGCGATGAAGCTCGACCGACGATCGAATCGCCCGCCCGCCGATCGCGACGATCCGATCGCCGGCCTTGAGATCGACCCCCGCCGCGGGAGATCCCGCGAGAACCCGCGCGATCATCACCCGCTCGCCGTCGACCCGAATCTCGAAACCGAGTACGCCCCGGCGGTGTACCTTGTCCTCGGGCTGTTTGCCGATCAAAAACGCCGCCAGCTTCGCCGTCGGACCAAGCAGGTTCAATCCCTGAACCTCGGCGGGTTTCTCCTCGCGTATCTTCTTGGCGTTCCCTTCCACGGGAAGTTTGGGAGGCTCCAGATCGAGCCGTGTCCATACCATCCGATCCTGTGTCGGGTCGAGCTCGATCCGAAACGGCGCCAAAACCGTATAGCCGAGAATTCCGTCGATCGATGCCCCGGGCAATCCCAATGCGTTCATCCCCACAAGCTGAAACGGATCCTCGATAATCGCCTGACATCTCGTCAACACCGGTCCCCCCTCGAATTCGAGCTTGTCCACCACGGTGAAAATCTCGGTCTCCGAAGCCTTCAAACCCGCCTTCCGCGCCGTCTCGGTGGCGACGAAAAACGCCGGGGCGCCCGTATCAAGTAAGAAATTGAACGGACCCTTACCATTGATACGAACTCGTATCAAAAAGTGACTTGTATCCGTCGCTCGATACGGAACGCGATACGACCGACCGATCGTGGGATCGTCGGGCGACTTGCCGATCGCCAAGGTCAAGCCCCCCGCGACCGTGCCCAGAACGAATATCGCCGCGATCATGCGCCGTTTGGTCATGCGATTTCTCCATTTTTTTTCCAGATTTCAGTTTACGCGCGGCCCTTCGGTTCTGAAAATAGCGTCGCGGAAGAATTCGCGACGCACGGCCAAAGCGACGACGTCGCGAAGATTCGCTTTGACCGGATTCGCCGGTTCAACCGACGGAGGGTTTTCAACGGCGCGCCGCGCGGCGCGCTCCCGTTCACGGATCAGCGATTCGCACCATCAGGAGGGAACAATGCGTTATCGTACGGGATTTTTGCTTGCGATCGGCCTGTTTTTGGCCCTCGCTGCGACCACTTACGGCCAAACGACGCCGGGGCAACCAGCGCCGCCCGCCGCGGCGACAACCGCGCCGGCGATCATCAACCAGGCCACCGAGGCGACAACCGCCTCGCAACCCGTCATGACGAATCAACCCGTCATGTCACAACCCATGACGAATCAACCCGTCATGTCACAACCCATGACGACACAACCCGTCATGACAAATCAACCCGTCATGACGAACCAGGTATATCGTCCGCGCGGTTTGTTCGGACGCCGTCGTGGCATGGCGACGACCTACAGCTCGGGCTATTACGGCGCACCGGTCCAGGCCGCGACGCCCGTTCAACCCGCGGCGCCGATCGTCTCGACTCCCGCGGCGCCCGCGACGACGCCCCCCGCGGTCGTTTCCACTCCCGCCGCGCCGACGACGACCGCTCCCGTCATGACGACGACGACCGTCCCCACAACCTACACCGCGGCGCCCGCACCCACGATGACCAGGCGCGAATACCGCCAGTGGAAACGCGCCAATCGACGCACGACTCGCGGCTCGGGGTTATTTTTCTTCTGATCGCAAAGCGATCGGCGAAGTACGCTCACTCCCCTTGGGCCGCGATCGCAAGCGACCCAAGGGCTTGCTTTTATCATAATCTCATTCACTTTACAAATCGATTCGATCTTTCATCCATCGTATCCCTGCTCGGCTCGCTCGCGATCGCACGAGCAGATCGGCGACGGATCGCCGATTGAACATCGATTCGAGGCCGATCTCACGAGGTTTCGGCGGTCGATTCCGCCGCGGGCGCGGCGTCGGTTCTGGTTCCATCGGTTTTGACCGCCGCGTCGGCCTTCGGTTCGTCGGCCTTGGCGGGCGCGGCCGCGGCCGCCGCGACGCTTGTCGTCGAATCCGACTCGACGGGCGCCGAAGTCATCCGCGTCGCGACCGTCGGCCCTTCGGGCGCGGCGAGGTTGATGTATTTATCGAGCGCGTCGAGCATCCGATCGAGTTGAAAGAGCGCGGTCGTCAGATCGCCGTTAAGCCGATCCGCGAGCGGCGCCGCCGATCCCTCGTATTGAGAAATCACATAAACAAGACTTTGTTCCCACTTCTTCACCACCTCCACCATATCCTCGGCCTCGTCAAGCTTACGCTCCGCCTGACGAACGAGCAGCTTGTATTCGGCGTCGGCGGGAGGATCGTGAATCGACCGCGACACGCGCTTGCGGT
>JAKBCQ010000856.1 GCA_021807585.1 Planctomycetota bacterium
CGATATTTTGTGTCGACGCGATGACCGCGGCGCCGTGATCGACGTCGTTGCGCATCCGAATCGATCCGCTAAATCGGATCGTGATGTTTTCAAGCGTGGTATTGCTCGCGTGGAATTTGATCGCGGCGCTCCAGGGGGGATCGGTCGGCGGCTGTTCAAAGACGATCGTCGATCCCTTGCCTCCGATGATCGCGGTTTGCTTTTCGAGCACGATCGGCTTACGCATCGGATATTTCGTATCGGGTTTGAGCCGAACGACGCCGAAGCGATCGGCGAGCGCTCCCAGGTCGTCTCCCGGTTTCGCGTCGACCTCGCCGCGATCGATTCGACCGATCAACCGATCGATATCAATTGTTCCTCCCTGAAATTGGCAAACGCCGAGCGATCCGTCCGAATAAGTGAGCCGGATCGTCATGTTCGCCGCCGATTCGTCGCGATACGGCGGAAAGTACAAATCCGCCGAAGCGCCCCCCGGCCTTCGCGTAAACGTTAACCGACGTGAATACGGATATTCATAAACCGACGAATTACCCGATGTTTTGGCGGACCAGATCGAATCGGCTGCGTCGCCAAGGGTCGCGGCGACGATCTCGGCGTTCGCGGGGACACCGGTCAGTTCGATATGTTCATCGGAAAGTCGATCGACGGGGCTCGTTCGGTCTTGTCCGAGCCTGCGCGCCGAGAGTCCTTTGCGGATGATCGGCAAGCGTGCGACGGGGGGAGTTTTCAGACCGGGTTCGAAATTTCCCGCGGCAAGCGCGATGCGATCGGTCGTGCCGTTTTTGTAACGGACCTCGATCGCGAGCGGTTTTCCCCTGGCGTCGCGATCGGCCGCGAAATACAGGTCGGCGACGCGCGGATTTTTGGGATCGCGGACGATATGAATATCAAACAATCCTTGAGGGTTCGATCCCGATTTCCAGGTCGGCTTTCCCTTGGCGGCGATCGTCGCCGATTCGATCTCGAGCTTGATCGGTAGACTGGAGATCTGAATATGAACATCTTGAAATCCATCGGGGCCGACGGAGGGGCTTGGCGAGACGAAATCGGCGCCGTCCTGGCCGATGAATCGCGCCTTGATTTCTTCCCCCTTGGCGCGTTTGGCGGGATCCGCGGCGCCCCCCTGGATCGTGAACTCGAACGTTTTACCGTCGTCGAGTCGGTATTGGATTAAAAGCGGCCTTCCCGTTTCAACCTGATACGGCTCGATGTATAAATCGACGGTCGTCGATCCCGGCTCGCGGACGATCTGCGCCCATTTCCACGGTCCTTTGGGTCCGTTATATGTCCATTCGCCGCCGCCGAGCCCTTTGACGACGAGAAACGCGATCGTCCGATCGACGGGGATGCCGTATAACTCGATCTTGATATCGAGGACTCCGTTTCCCGCGGCGACGTTCTCGGTTCCGATCACGTCGCGACCGTCCTGGCCGATGAAGCGCGCTCCAGGCGTCGAGGGACGATCCGGGCGAGTTTTGCTCGCGGCTTTGGCTCGATTCGTCTTGGGAGGCGCGGAGGTTCGAATGATATGGACGGTTCGATCCGATGGAGGTTCGGCGGCCGTCGTCGTCGTCGCGATGAATACCCCGAACACGACGAACAGCCGTGATCGAACGCGCTCGATTCGCATCGTCTCAAACCTCCCGAATCGGATCAGATATCAAGAAAATCACATGAGATAAGAAGGACCTATCTTCATGATTGAACGGAAACGACGGCGTCTTCGCTTTTGATGGCGGGCGAATGATCGCGGCGGCTCGGCGTCGGTCTCTCGCCGGCTCGATCGGCTTCGACCGCGAGTTTGAGGGTTCGATTCCCGGCGGCCGGTTCGCGTTCAAGTACAAAGATCAAAAGCGTGAACAGCAAGTAGCATGAAGCTACGAGCGTCCATTCATGAATTCTTCCCGCTATCGTTCCGTCCCACGCGTTGTTGGGCAGAACCCAGATCGCCGCGAAGACGAAAGCGAACGCGGCGATCGCGCCGGATCGCGCGCCGACCGACCTTCGCGCCGCGTCGATCGCGTAGACGAAACAGGGTGTCAGCAAGATTAAATCATACCAGCGATGATACGTGAAGGCGCACGAGATGAACGAGCAAACGGCGATTACGCCGAGGTCGGATCGGTTGCGATATCGAATGCAGATAACTATTCCAACGAATAAGACGATCGCGCTGAAGGCGAACGGCGATGCGTGAAGATCGGGAGCGATCCGTGCGACGAGCGACGCGACGTCGATCACCCCCGCCGAGGTTTGCAATCGAGCGTTTCGCATCCATTCGCTCATCAACCGAACGGGGCTGATTCCGAGGCGAAGCGCGACGGTCAAGGTTGCGATCAACTGCGTGAGAACCGCCGTGCCGATCGTTTTCCAAAGCCCTTTGAGTGCGAAATAGATGAGAAATGGGATGACCATCGTCGGTTTGACGAGCGCGATCCCGAGCAAAAGCCCCGCGACGATTTCGCGTTTCGATCGGACCGCCTCGATCGCGAGCAACACGAGAAGCGTGGGGATCAGGTGGAATTGTCCCATTCCGATTCCAAGACGCGTCGGCTTGGCGGCG
>JAKBCQ010000857.1 GCA_021807585.1 Planctomycetota bacterium
AGCTGATGACGGCGTTGGATCTGCTCTTTTCGATGGTTCGAGGACGTGACGATGTCCATCTCGCCGCCGATATGTTCCTCTATTACGAGGAGGGGAATCCCAAGGCGAACAAATCGCCCGACGTCATGGTGACGTTTGGTATCGACTCGCCCGGTCCGCAACGAACGTTCAAGACGTGGGTGGAGAGGACGGCGCCCCAGGTGATTTTTGAGATCACCTCGGCGAAGACGTGGCGGGTCGATGTTCATGAAAAACCGGTTGTTTACGCGTCGATCGGCGTCGAGGAATATTACATCTTCGATCCCCTTGACGAACGCCTCAAACCTCGATTTCAAGGTTTTCTCCTTGTCGACGGCGCATATCGTCCGATGCCGTTCGAACCCGATGGAAGTATCGTGAGCCCGCGGCTTGAAATTCGCATCGTGCCGGAGGGTTATCGACTGCGACTCATTCGCCTTGAAAACGGCGAGTCGCTCCCGATGATCAGCGAATGGCAACGAAGCCATGAGGAATTGAAACGTCAAAGCGAACGATCCGCGGAGGATCGGAATCGAGCGATTCTGATCGCCGAGGAAGAATCGCGTCGTGCCGAGGAGGAGTCGCGTCGCGCGAATGAATTGACGCTTCGACTCGAGGAGGAGTCTCGTCGCGCCGAGGAGGAATCGCTTCGCGCCGAGGAGGAGTCTCGTCGCGCCGAGGAGGAATCTCGTCGCGCCGAGGAGGAATCTCGTCGCGCCGAGGAGGAATCGCTTCGCGCCGAGGAGGAGTCTCGTCGCGCCGAGGAGGAGTCGCGTCGCGCCGAGGAGGAGTCTCGTCGCGCCGAGGAGGAGTCTCGTCGCGCCGAGGAGGAATCGCTTCGCGCCGAGGAGGAGTCTCGTCGCGCCGAGGAGGAGTCGCGTCGCGCGAATGAACTGGCGATTCGCCTCGATGAGGAATCTCGAAAGTTGAAGACTCTCGAAGCCGAGATCGCTCGACTTCGCGCATCGCTTGAAGAACAATGAAAAGCCGGCATATAACGCCGTCTCACAATTAGGAACCCGGGCATTCAAGAATCGGCCGCCATCGCATCAAAATCTAGTTGATAATAAATATCTTATGAATATAATATTTCATTCGAGTTCGCGTATTCCGCTCACGTGCGTTGTAGCCGTGATCTCGGGTTGTTGTTGGTGGATCTTGGCGCCGCGCTCGACCCCGGCAGCGGGGGATGATCCGGCGCCGCGACAAACCAAAGTCGATGACGCGCAGGCTCTCGCATCGCCGCGACGGACGACCGTCTATGATTCCGATCCACAACACTTATGGAACCGATTGCACGACACATTCCGAGCGAGGATCGGGGGGAACACGGGCGATCCGTGGGAACTCGATCCGTTCCTGTGGCGGAGCGAAGATTACCTCGCCGACGAGCAGGGTCGAAATACCGCTCTCAAGGTGCTCGACGAGTTTCTCGCCAAGAACGGCCACACGATGATCAAAGATCCGCTCAAGCGAGCGCTTCTCCAGCGCGATCTCTGGACGCTCTTCGATACCTTGCGACCGCCGAAATGGGACGCCGGACAGAAGAACACGCAAACGGAACTAGCGACGCGGGTGGCTCGGATCATTCCCCGGCTGAGCCTGACGGCTGAAGAGATCGAGAATCTGCCGAATAATTACGCGGAAGCGGTGGCGGTCAAGGAAGCTTGGTATTTGCCCGCCGACCTCTGGAATCCGAAAGGGTCGTGGGTGCTGCTTGGCGACAATGACCAGATGCCGCTTGCCCTGAGCCATCTCCATTTTTTTGGCGGTCGCTCCGCGTTCTTTGTGTTTTTGCGGTTGCCGAATGGACGAGAGCAAACCAAGAAGTATCTGGCTGAATTGCGGAAACTCGCCCCGGGCGCTGAGCCGGAAGCATTCCCTGCCGGGACCGACGCGGCGTTGGTGCGGCAAATGCAACTGATCGACGATCAAGGCAAGCCCGTGACGACGAAAGTCACCGAGAGCGTGCAAATGCTCGAAGGACCGTTCGAACTCAAGCTCAACCGACGGGCTTTTCTCGCGGGAAAGCCGAGCCTCAAGGCGATCGTCGAGGATGACTCCGAACGTGATTATATCCTTTTTATCGGGAGCAACCTCGGTGAAGGCCCAAGCAAGGTACGAAGGTCTTGCTTTTCATGCCATCAAGGAATGAAAGATATTTATTCTTTGAACAGTTATCGCCGAATCCGTCCGATCCCTCTAACCCCCACGGTCAAGCCCGATTTGCTGCCGACGACACGTGAGGAAGAAGAGACGCGGCTTCGGGAGTGGAAGGGGAATCGTTACGAATGGGGATTGCTACAAGGATTGATGCGAAACGGCGCGAGAGATTGACCGACTCGTCACAAACGCCGCGCCGCACTCGACCGGCGCCTGAAACCATCGAAAGAGACGCCTTCCGGAAGGTGACCCAAGATCACGGAATCCTCGCCGAAATTCCGACCCGGCCGAATATTAAGATCGGCCGATTTTATTCGTAGACGCCACATAAGATAATCATATGGCTAGCAATATATTAAATGCTGATGTATAGATC
>JAKBCQ010000858.1 GCA_021807585.1 Planctomycetota bacterium
TCGTAGTCTTCAATAATAGTTTCCCAGTTCGCCTCGAGCGCGACGTGCGTGATGCGAATCGTTTTCGCTTCCCGATCGAGAGTTCCCATCGGGAGGTCTCAACGATTTCAGGTCGGGAAGATCGCTCGGGAAAGAGAATGATTGAGAAAAGAGCTCAGCGATTGAAGAATGACTCGAACCGAATTCTATGTATAAATCAAAAAGCTTGTTACGAAATAACCTTTCTTTTACAAGTAATTCATCATTCAAATCAAGTGCATAGATTAGAAATCTCCCATCATCGGATAACGCCGATAATTGGCCGGTTTTTTCGACTCGAAGGTGTTCGCCGAATGCGGTTTTGGTGGGGTCGATTATAATTCTCGCTTGTTTTATGGAATTGCATCTCGTACAAGAATAGACAAAATTGTTATAGTCGTTGATGAGTGTCGGGTCGACTCTTCTGGGAACGACGTGATCGATCGAAAACGCAGCCGAACCGTTCGGATACCATCGTTCACGAAAGAGACAATACACGCAACGGAAAACAAACTCGTCGCGCAGCCAAGGCTTAAAATCGCGATAATCGGCGTATCCCGCTGGGCCATGTTTTCGTCGATGCGGCTCGGCTAGGTAAGAAATGGGATCGGGAACGTTCATGCCTCTGTCATTCCTTTTTCGGCTCGCATTTCGCGTTCGAGTCTAAGCAATCCTTCCAAGTCGACTCTGGGACGAGGAAATGCTTTTTCGACTGCGTCGTGACAGATCTTCTGTAGATGCTCGAACTCCCTTTCTTCCTCATCGGTCAATCCTTTGCGAATCTTCTTATTGATCAACCAAATCCGCCGATCGTTCATATCAAGCCATTCGTCCGAGTCTAACGGAGGCGCGATTTCCCAAACTTTCTCGATCGGTTCTTCCTGGAACAGGAGACGGACTAGATCATGAGAATCGGTTTGTGGATCAGATTCATGAATCGGTTGATGTTCTCCATTTCTCGATCGGATTCGTGTATCGTTCCGTTCCAACTCGCCTGGAAGCGTTTCCGGAATCGATGAGAACGTCGGGGGCGTCGCGGCGATCATAAGATCTTGCAGTGAAGTTCGAGGACGTTGTGGTATGGATTCGGGCTCGATCGGTTCGGCTGATCCGGCAACGAGATCTTCATTCGAAGCGTAATACGCCGCCCGGCGGGTTGGACACGAATGAAATACAAAACCGAGGTTTCGGACGATCGCTACAAGCGCGGCGTGATTCGTCGGATTTTCTTGCCGACAATCGGCGAAAGGAACCAGGATTCGCGCTTTTTTTTTCGTCGTGGTTATCAGTTCGGAAACGCGATGAGCGAGCTTGCGGCCGAGCCCGAGTTTTCGAAATTCGGGCCGAACGTACAAATCTTCAACCTCGAGATAACCGTCCCGCTCGACGATGAAAGCCCACCCCATCCGATCGTCGATTTTTTGATCTTTGATCTCAAAGCCGCGGACCTTATGGCCGGCCTCGTCCAACGCCAACCAAGACACGACGCGATATCCGTCCTCTTTACGCTCTTTGTATTGAATGAAGTTCGGCGAGCGATAAACTCCGTAGCATTCAAAGGCGTAATTATCTAAATAATCGTATGGGAATTGTCCGTATCCGTTATACCCCCACTGTTCTCCAAATGAGTTAGGAAATTGAAACATTCCTTTGTTCGAATTATATCCCAAAAGTGACACCACATGAGAACCTAATGAACGATCTCCTTCGGACGGAAAGGGGATTACGCCGTCGGATGGAGAAATCCATCCTTCAAAGAGTTCAAGTGATACGGCGACACCGTCGTTTGGGAACCGAAGGAAACGAGTGCATTCCTCGGTGTTATGTAATCTCCGGTAATAGGTTGATCGGTTCCGAATCAGCTTGGACGGATGAAAGCGGGGAGTTCGGGGCGCGCCTTCTCCTTCACGGACTTCGAGTTGGGATTCCAAATCTTCGTATGAAGGATATCCCTCGCCGATCTCGATCCGTTTGACCGTGACGAGCCACGCCCCCGCGTCGTCGGGATGTCGTCCCTCAAGTTCCAGAGCACGCGAATAGATGTATGGAACAGTGCTCATCTTTTTTGTTTTTCTATTCGGATTGGTCGTCGGATCGATATTTCGCAACGATCGAACAATTTGATTCTACTCGAAAGAGGCCGACCGATCCACTCACTTAACTTCACGATGAAGAAAGAGGGTGTGCTCGAGCCGACTTCCGATCCGATTGAGTGAAAAAGCCGACGACTCATATAGAGTTCGCCTTTTCATCGTGATCGGGCGCGGTTCCGAATACGATAGAGCGGAAGGGCTTGTACGGCGCGCAACCACGTCAAACCGATCTTTCCCGGAGGGGGAGTGCGCGTGCTACAATCATGGTTCGCTCACGCGCCGATCGCGTGAGGATTCATTAATTGATTATCCCTTCGGAAGGGCGCGGAACGCGAGTCCGCGCAAGCATTTGGGAGTGCGCTTCATGAATGTTTCTCTCTCGGCGCCGCGGCGCCAAAGGCGGGTTTCGCTCTTCGCCGCCTTTGCGATCGCATGGTGTTTGGGAT
>JAKBCQ010000859.1 GCA_021807585.1 Planctomycetota bacterium
CCGCTCTCGGTCGTCGAGTCGTCGACCGTTTGAGTTTTTTTGGTTCGGAGATCATGAATAAGTGCGGTGATGAACAATCGCGCTTGATTCCCTTTAGGGCTGTTGAGGAACATTCCACCGGCGAATGCGAGACCGGCGAAAACGACGGCGATCAGCATATTGCGCAACGGCTCGGCCTCCCCGCCCAAAACTACAATTTGACTGATAAATGAGGTAAACACTCACTCGATCTCTCGCCAAGTGTAGCGAAGAGATTATCGAGCGCGGCGGAATTAAAACGTAAAGGGACAAATTCGACAAGACCGAATTGTTCGATCACTCGGGTTGAGCCGAAACATCAAGGTTATGAAAGAACACGCTCGAGGCGCACGGGCTCATTACGGTCGGGAACTTGATTTCATCGGCTCTGTAACGACCGATACGGTTAATCGAGCATTCCCAAAATAAAAGGCGAGCCGAGGGGCTCGCCTTTTGGGAACGATCAGCCAATGGTTGTAATCATCGAGGTCCGAAGCGACCTTGCGGCGGAGAAACAACCGGCGGAAGGAGACGAACTTCATTGTTGCTGACGTCATAGCCGTCGATGAGCAAATGTTCAGCAGGAACGCCTTCCTCGTGGCGAACGTGAATTGTCATGTTCGCATCGGCTTCGAGCTTGGCGATCTCTTGACGCTTTTTGTTATTGAGGTACGTCGCCACCGAAGCCGAGACGGTGATATTGACGCGACGGATATCTTCGCGGTGCGCCGCAAGCGCGAGCAGCCGCATTACGTCGATCGCCATGCTTTCGGTCGTCTTGATGACTCCGGCGCCTGCGCAATGTGGGCAATCTTCGTAGACTGAGCGTTTCAAGCTCGGTCGAATCCGTTGCCGCGTCATCTCGATCATGCCGAATGCACTGATGCGAAGGATCTTGGTGCGCGCCCGGTCGCGTTTGACAGCCTCGCGGAGTGCTCGTTCAACTCCGCGACGATGACGTTCATCGCGCATGTCGATGAAGTCGTTAACGATCACACCTCCGAGGTCGCGGAGCCGAAGCTGACGAGCGATCTCTTTCGCGGCGCGAAGGTTCATTTCGTAAGCGGTTCGTTCGGCGTCGTTCTCAACCCGGAAATTGCCCGAGTTGACGTCGATCGCGACGAGCGCCTCGGTTTGATCGATGACGATCGAGCCCCCCTCGGGAAGAGGAACCTGCCTGCGTTGGATCTTGGCGATCTCCTGCTCGATTCCATACTTCCAGAAAAGAGGCACTTTCTCGTCATGGAATTTGATCCGATTGACGAAACGAGGCATCACGTTCTTGAGGAACTCCTGGGCTCGTTCAAACGCGCTTCGTTCGTCGATCCAGATCGTATCAATTTCTGCTGTGAAGATATCACGAATCGTTCGTGTGATCATGTCCGATTCTTGATAGATCGGCGCGGGAGAGCGGGTTTTTTTGATGCGACGGAGGATCGCCTTCCAGAGCCGCAACAGGTAGGCGAGATCGCGAGCGAGCTCGGCCTTTGATCGATCGAGCCCCGCGGTGCGGACGATGAACCCGAGCCCTTTGGGAGGGTTCAGTTCGTTCATCAACTGGCGAAGCCTGCGCCGTTGCCCCTCGTCGGCGATCTTGCGTGAAACGCCCACGCGATTAAGTCCGGGCATGAGGACCAAATACCGCCCAGGGATGCTGATATAAGTGGAAAGCGTGGGACCCTTGGTGCCGATGCTTTCTTTAATCACTTGCACAAGCACTTCATCACCGCGCTTGAAGATCTCTTGAATCGGCGGTTTGATGAACGGCTTGCCGCGTCCCCCCCTGCCCGATTCGACGTCGAGATCGAGATCGTCGCCGCGACGCGGCCGCGCTTCGGAGGGACGCAACCCCATCTCGCGTTCGAGCTCGGCGATTTCGGCGACCTCACGACGGATTTCCTCCTCGAGCTCGGGATCAATGCGATCGTCGAGCTTCGATTTGGGCTGATCGTCAAGTTCGTCGTCAAGTTCGTCTTCTAGCAACTCATGTTCATCATCATGATCGAGATCGTGATCAAGATCGCGACGAACCGATCGAGGCGCGGCGCGAGGCTCATCGCCAAAATCAAGAAAAGGCGCATCAAATTCGGCGTCGGGACTTGCAGAGGAACCGGGACCGCGGCGCGGTTCTCCAGGCACGGGTCGACGTGGTTCAATCGACTGTGCGGAAGCCGATCTTTCGACCTCGAACGGCTCGGTATCGCGCTCGCCGTCGCGACGTCGTCCACGCCTTCGACGACGACCTCGCGTTTGGTCTTGCTGTTTGCCTCGGAGCGCCGGTTTATCGGTTCCCAATTCGTTCAGTTCGATCGACGGATCGATTTCGAGGTCGGCCGAATTCTCGGTCCAATCGATTTCCGGTTCAGGCTCAGGCTCGATGTCACGTGATCGTTCCCGTCTGGGAACGTATCCTGGTTCACCGGCACGATAGCTTTTTGGTTCACGATCGCGCGGCGACCGCGGTTCCGCTCCGGGCCTTGATTCGATCCCCGGTCGCGATTCTCCCGCAAGACGTTCACGTTCGCGTTCGCGTTCG
>JAKBCQ010000860.1 GCA_021807585.1 Planctomycetota bacterium
GGTCTAGGATGTGTTATCGCCGCGCATCGCGCCAGCATGCTTCTTGTCGAAACGTATACAAATCAAGTATTACACAAGCGTTTGGGTCATGCGTCCAAACTGAGCACGCTGGTGGCGACGGAAGTGACCGGGGATCCCCGCTCCACGCCGTATTCGCATTCGATTACGCGGGCGACGAACGCCGCGGTGATCGGTCAGCATTGGCGCGATCTGGCGCCCGTCGAGGGAAAATACCGCTGGGACGATTTCGACCTCCAACTCGCGTGGTGCCGGAGGCGCAGGCTGACGCCGATCGCTCGGCCGATCCTCGAATTCCGTAACGCCGCACTCCCCGACTGGCTCTGGCTTTGGGAAGGAGATTTTGACGCGATCGTGGGGATGATCGGCGAACTCGTCAAACAAGCCGTGCACCGGTACCGCGGTAAGATCCCGATCTGGAGGCTCATCGGACGCCCCGCCACCAACGACGTCCTCGGGCTCTCCGAAGAACAACAAATACAAATCACCGCATACGCCTTACAAACCGCACGCGAGATCGCTCCCAACACCCAGTTCATCATCGATTTCGACCGCCCCTGGGCCGAATGGATGGGATCGCGGAACTTCCAACTCGGACCGCTTCATGTCGCCAACTCGCTGGCCCAGGCCGATCTCAACCTCGCCGGAATCGGCCTCGAAATCGCCCCGGGGTTCGACCCTCCCGGAAGCCATCTCCACGAGATCCTCGATTTTTCCCGAATGCTTGATCTATATGCGCTGATTAACTTACCGCTTCATGTAACGGTCTTTTTCCCCTCGTCGAGCAAACCCGATTCGCAGGCCGATCAATCAATCAAAGTGGATACGCGTCAATGGGGAGGCGACCCGACCGAGGAATCGCAGCGCCAGTGGGCGGCGCGGTGGGTTTCACTCGCGGTCGCCAAGCCGTTCGTCAAATCGGTGACGATCGCGCACGCGGGAGACGCACAACCACATGTTTTCCCCAATTCCGGGTTGATGCGGCACGATTTCTCGCCCAAGCCGATCTTCGAATGGCTGAAAGCGTTTCGAACCAAATACATCGAATAATCGCGCGACCGAACGGCCTCGACCGCGAACCGATTTCGGGAGGGCGAATCGCCGTGTGAGCCGTTTTTATAGGATTGATTCTGTTAAAATGACGGCTCGATCGGCGATTCGCACGCATCACGAAATCAACTCGTATGATCATTCGTTACGATCGGGAGGTGGAGGGCCGCCCGGTCGACCGCCGCGCGGAGGGCCCCCGGGACCGCGCCGACGCATCTCTTCAAGCATCTTCTTCTGCTCGTCGTTAAGAATCTTCTCAAGCTTGGAATCGACTTCTTTCTGAAGCGCGTCGATCTCTTTCTTTTGATCAGGCGTTAATCTGAGCCGATTTTGAACCATCATCGGCAGGATCTCGCCGGGACGAGGCGGAGGCCCCATGAATCCCCCTGGGCCGCCGCCGGGCCCTCCAGGTCCGAAACCTCCAGGACCGCCGCGGCCGAATCGGTCGTTCGCACGTTCCTTCGCCGCCAAAGCGTTCAACTCGTCGTTCGTCACCACGCCGTCCTTATCGGCGTCGGCTCGTTGGAAAAGCCGAAGCAACCGCGCGTCGGTGATCTCGCCCTCGGTCAATTTGCCGTCCTTGTTCGCGTCAAACGCCATCATCCGCGAAGCCAGATCGTCGGCGCCCGACGAAGCGTTCGAATTCGGTCCACGACCCCCCTCGGGACGTTGAGCCGTCGCAATCGTCGCCGCGATCGCCAATCCCGCGATCGCCGACACGGAGAGAATCATTCGCATCGCTACCCTCTCATCATATCTTAGTGCTGATCAATTGTAATCCGGATAGAATCTTCAATCACTTGTTCGTCGTTCGATTCGATTGCAGATCGCGCTCGTCGGGGGTTTTGCCCAGGACGATCTCGAAATGCGCCGCGAGTTCGCCGAGTTTCGAATCTTTGATCGGCTTGAACTCGACGCGAAGCAGCTCGCGATCGAACACGCCGATCCCTCCGCTCGCGATTCCATCGACCTCGTTGCCGGGATGCCCCGCAATGTTCAACTGCGTGGTAAGAATCTCGCGCCCTCCTTTTTTAATCTTGAAGTGAATGTGGGGCGCAGGCCTGCCGGGATAAGGCACGGGCTTGATCGTACGGAAGTAGTACGTTCCTTTCGACCCCGTCGTGAACCGGCCGAAGCCTTGAAAATTGGGATCCCAGCGGTCTTTGTTTTGATCGGCGTCTCCCGAGTGGTGGTAAACCTGTTTGGCGTCGCACTGCCAAATCTCAACCGTCGCATCGCGAATCGGATCGCCGTTCGGGCCGAGGATTCTGCCCGTCAGATGCGTGATCTCGCCGACCGAGGGGGTGAGCGAGTCGTTGATGATGATGAGATCGTTATCGGTATCGAGCGGCAATTTATCGGGATAAAACGGCCCCTCCTCGCGAGGCGGGGTCGCGGCGAGCTGTTCGGCGAACAGCCCGCGGGTCGTAAAAAACGCCGCGCCCGCGGCCATCGTCCCCAAAAAGACGCGACGGCGACGGATT
>JAKBCQ010000861.1 GCA_021807585.1 Planctomycetota bacterium
TGGTGGTGTCGCGGACGTCGGCTCGGTTTCGACGCGGCGTTCGCGCTCGCCCCTTACGCCGAGCCGTTGCGAACGCTCTGTTTGCGCGTCAAGCGGCCGAACGACGGCTGGCTGGCTCGAAGACTTGTTGATTTATTGATGGATTTACGTCGCGATGCGATTGCGCGGTCGATCGGCGTTCGTCCCCCCTACCCTGGAGGGCTCGCTCCCGCGGTCGTTCCGGTTCCGCTCCACCGGCTGCGGAATTGGCGTCGCGGTTACAATCAGGCCGAGGCGTATGCGCGGCGTCTCGCGGTGCGGCTTGGTTTGCGGTACATGAATCCTCTGAAGCGGGTCGTCGCGACGCCCAAGCTCGCGGGATTGAGCCGGAGCGAGCGAGCCGACGTGATGCGCGGAGCGTTCGGCGTGCGGCGCGGTTACGGTCGACAGTTGCGGGGACGCTCGATCGCACTCGTCGACGACGTGATGACCTCGGGAGCGACGTGCGACTCCGCGGCGCGGGCGCTCAAAAACGCGGGAGCGATCCGCGTCGTCGTCGTCGTAATCGGTCGAACCGATATCTAACAAGCGATCAATTATTCTCAAGAAATTGTTAAACGCATGATTGAACAAGAGGCGAGGCGCGTTCTTCGAATCGGCACGAGGGGAAGCAAGCTGGCGTTGTGGCAGGCCGAGCACGTCGCGGCGCTTTTGCGCGCCGCGGCGCCCGCCGTCGACGTGGAAATTGTACAAATACGCACATCGGGAGATATCGATCGAACCTCTCCCCTCGCGGCGATCGGCGGGACGGGGGCGTTCACCAAGGAAATCGAGCGCGCCTTGCTCGATCGGACCGCCGATATCGCGGTGCACAGTTTGAAGGATCTTCCCACTCTCGTCGTGCCGGAACTTACGCTCGCCGCGGTTCCGGTGCGCGAAGACGTTTCCGACGCGCTCGTCGCCCCTCGCCATCGATCGTTCAAGGCGCTCCCTCAAGGCGCTCGGATCGGCACAAGTTCACTGAGACGATCGGCGATCCTTCAAAACATGAGATCTGATTTGCGCATTGAACCGATTCGAGGGAACGTTGAAACGAGGCTTAAGCTTGCGCTCGACGGGACGCTCGACGCGGTCGTGCTCGCGTACGCGGGGCTTTCGCGTCTCGGCCTCGCCTCGTTCGTCGACGAAAAGCTCGAGCCTCCCGAATTCCTTCCCGCGGTCGGCCAGGGAGCTCTGGGAATCGAATGCCGCGACGACGACGAATCGACGAAAGCCGTTCTCAATCAACTGATTGATCGATCAAGTTTTGATTCGGTGATCGCAGAGCGTCGTCTTTTGGCCGAGCTCGAGGGGGGTTGTTTGATCCCGCTCGCGGCGTGGGGCAGGCGCACGGGCGATGGCGTTTTGGCGCTTAACGCCGCGCTTTATTCGCGCGACGGTCGCGAGCGGATCGACGCGAACGCTTCGGGGCCGACGTCCGATCCCGCGGGTTTAGGCCTTCGCACGGCGCAATCGCTTCGCGATCAGGGCGCCGAATCGATCATCAAGGCGTGGCGCAACGCCTGAGCCGATCGGAATGCGCGGGTGGGATCGCACGTCACGGCCGTCTTGTCGATCACGTTTGATCGAATCCGAAAAATCAATGCAATCGGCGCGATCGATCGAGGGGCCCTCGAAGTCGCGGTCGAGGTAAAGGTCACAGTCGATTCAGGCGGCGAAATCACTCTCAAATCGACGCTCGTCGAACGCGATTTTGATCCGATAGAAAAAGGTAGGATATCGCGTCGTCTCGGCGATCGGCGTAACGGCGTCTTGAGGAGCGAGTTCACGTGCGTCTTGACGATCCACATCGAACCGGGGGCTCGAACTCGGGATCGTGGAATCGATCCCGGGAGGGGGCGCATCGGTCGCATTCGGAACCAGATCCCCCTCTGAATCGATACAAGTCGCTCGCGTGGATCCTTCCCACGGGGATCGCGCTTTCGTCGATTTCGATCTGGCTCGTGCCGCCGTATCTTGCTCTGATGTGTTTACTTTTATACTGGC
Source organism: Planctomycetota bacterium (assembly GCA_021807585.1). Taxonomy (GTDB): domain Bacteria; phylum Planctomycetota; class Planctomycetia; order Isosphaerales; family Isosphaeraceae; genus JAKBCQ01. The sequence goes on from JAKBCQ010000861.1 coordinate 2,026, forward strand.
CCGAATGGCGCGCCGAGGCCAAGGAGAAGGCGCGGCGCGCGTCGCGGGCGAACGCGGGAGCGCTCGCCTTGACGGGTCGATCGCACGCGGTCGCGGGTTCGGCTTCATCGGAACGAGCCCCGGCGTCGGATCGACACGATCATCTTGCAAATCCACATGTTCATATACAAACAAATGCAGTAAGTCCGATTGGAGGAGACGGAGTCGCGATCGTCGAGATCGAATCCGCGGGTTCGAGCGACGAGACGCCCGCGAAATCAAAAAAAGGTCGCGGACGAGGCCGGCCGCGAACGAAACGCCCTCCCGTCGAGATCGACTTCGATCGAATCGATACGTCGGCGTGGGTTCAGGTGAAACCCGGCAAGTTCGTGCGGATCGAGGAGGCGGAATCCGACTCGGCTCCGTTCCTCACGCCGACGCCGAACGAAACAAGCGAATCTCATAAATCCATTGATATCAGTGCGCTTAAGAAACTGGATGAAACCGAAGCCCCGGTCGACGACGACGACGATCTCGCGGTTA
>JAKBCQ010000862.1 GCA_021807585.1 Planctomycetota bacterium
CGGCGGTCGTTCGTGACCGAGTTGTTTGGATTGGGGTTCAAACGACGGTGCGGGTGTCACACAAGGGGGGAGCCAAGCATACATGTTTTGAGGCGCCCTTGGTTGATTTGCGCGGTCGTGATCGTGTTCTCCGATCGGAAAGTTCGCCCCCCGACGTTCCGCGTTCTAAATTTCTCGTATCGACCGATTGACTTGCTCGTATGCGCCCTCGAAGATGAGTTTCAAGCTTTCCTCGGTTTCAATCGCTTCTTGCCCGCCGACCCGCGGCTGCCATTAGGAGTATCCCGCGATGCCGAAGTTCCGATCCGACCGCGGCCGAACCCGGTCTTTGATTTTGATCGCGTGCACGATCGCGTGGCTCGCGTTTGTGTGTTTTGCGCCGGCGCACAAAGCGCGAGCGCATCAGGCGAAGGGGGAGGCGTCGGCGTCGGCGGGCTCGGAGGGATCCGATTCATCCAAAGCGGCGCCCCCCGCCAAGAAGTCGATGTTGCGGTGGGCCGCTGAGGCTTCGGGACCGATCGGCTTTTTTCTCTTTCTGATCTCGATTTACTTCACGGCGCTCGTGATTCGGTTGTTCATGGAGATGAGGCTGAGCGAGGCGGTGCCTCAGGCGTTGATCGAAAAGGTGGAAACCGCGATCAAAGAGAAGAAATTCCAAGACGCGTATGATGCATGCCGAGATAATAATTCGTATTTAGCGCGGATGATTCGCACGGGGGTGGCGAATTTGCCCAACGGTCGTCCCGAGGCGAAGGAGGCGATGACGGCGCAGGCCGAGGAGATGGTTGTCGGGATGGAGAGTCGGATCACGTATCTGGCGACGATCGGGACGTTGGGCCCGATGATCGGCCTGGTGGGGACGATTTGGGGTATGATTCAGAGCTTCCAGGAGATTGCGACGCAGGTCGGCGGTCAGGCTCGTCCCGACAAGCTAGCCGCGGGGATCTCGACGGCGTTGTTCATCACGCTCGAAGGGGTGAGTTTGTCGGTGCCGGCGATTTTCTTTTACGCGGTGTTCCGCAATCGGATCTCGAAGATCGCGATGGAGGGGGGGCGCACCTCCGAGCGTATCATCGCGCTTTTCTGGGCCGCTGCCAAACAGCCCGCGAACAAACCGAGCTGAGCGGCGGTTTGATGGATTGAGATCCGCAACGATGCGAGATCGAGCGACGTCCGGGCCGATTGCCGCGATCGGCTCGGGAAGGGATCGGTTGAGACGGTTGGGTCGGTATGATTAATCGCACAAGCGAGCGGTTATTTGGCCGGCGGGGAATCGACGTTCGGCGTGGACGAGGCTGAAGCGGGAACCAGGGAGAATTCGCCGTGAGCGCATCGGTCAGCGGAGAGATCAAGGCCGAGCCTAACCTGACGCCGCTCCTCGACGTCGTGTTTCAGTTGATCACGTTTTTCATGCTTTGCATCAATTTTAGTCAAGAGAATTTTGATTCGAGGGTTCGGCTGCCGGTTTCGGGGTCGGCGAAGCCCGTCGAGGCCGAGTCGGGATCGGGGTCGCCCGAGGACCGGCTTGTTCTTAACATCGACCGTCAGGGGCATTTGTTGATGTTGGGCAAGACGATGGGGATTGAAGACGCGATCAAGCAGATCAAAACCGAGGCCAAGCTGATCAAAGAGAACTTTGAGATCGCCGGGAAGAAGATCGATCCCGCGAAGGGTCTACCGACGACGGTGGTGGTTCGGGGGGATCGCGACACGCATTTCACCGAGCTTTTTCAGTTGATCACGGCGTGTCAGGCGAACGGGTTCCGCAGATTCGAGTTCAAGGCGATGTCGAGCGGGGAATGAAACGAGCGTTGGCCCTGGATTTCTCGCCCGAGGGGGCGGGAATCACGGGGGGGAGGGGGTTGCGATGAAGAAGTCGAAGGAAACCGAAGTCGAGATGCAGATCACGCCGATGCTCGACATGGCGTTTCAATTGCTCACATTTTTTATCATGACGTATCATCCCGCTCCTTCGGAGGTGCAATTCGGCATGAATTTGCTGCCGGCTCAGCCTTCGATCAACATGAACGAGCCGATTTCGACCGCCGACACGTCGAACAGCGACGTTCCCGTGGGGCTGAAGACGCTGCCGACGACGATCCACGCCGCGGGGGGGGGAGACATCGCGCGGATCACGCTCGAGGCGAACGAAATACCCGACGTCGAGGCTCTCGATCAGGAACTGAAGAAGATCGCCGCCGATATCGAGAAGAAAGAGCTTTTATACGAACAGGTGTTGATCACGGTGGATCCTCAGCTCAAGTATTCTGAACTGATTAAAGTGATTGATGTGTTCACGCGTAATAAATTGACGAAGTTGAGTTTCGCCGAGCTGACCGACGCGGGGGCTTAACCGGGCGAGCGACGGGGCGGTTCGACTCGGCGGCGATCGGACGCGGGATCGGGGAGCACGTTGATGTCGTTTTTTCGCGGCGCCGAATTTTCGCGACTGTTGCTCTTTTTGGCGATCATGGCGATCGGCTGGCCGTTGTTTTTGGTGTTCGGCGGGCCCGGCGACCCGCCGCCGAAGCCGACTCCCGCG
>JAKBCQ010000863.1 GCA_021807585.1 Planctomycetota bacterium
AAGCATTTGCGCGTTCACAGGCGAATATTCGCAAGATCCTCCCCGACGCCGAGAAGCACGGGATCAAGATCGCGATCGAGGAGGTTTGGAACCGGTTCCTGCTCAGCGCTCCCGAGTTCGCGCGGTTCGTCGATTCGTTCGAGAGCAAATCGGTCGGCGCGTATTTCGACGTCGGCAACGTCGTCGAATACGGCTATCCCGAGCAGTGGGTCCGCGATCTCGGGTCTAGAATTCTCAAGGTGCACATCAAAGAATATGCCAAGGCGAAACGATTCGATTACCGTCTCGGCGAGGGGGAGATCGACTGGAAAGGGGTGCGACAAGCGTTCGCCGAGATCGGCTATCACGGCTGGTTCACCGCCGAGGTCGGCTACGGCGACGTCGCGTCGCTCAAAGACGTCGTCAAACGGATGAACGACCTGCTCGGCCTGGGATGAGCCCAAACCGAGCAAGGCCGATCTTCACCCGAAGGGCGTCAGTTCGAAGCGTTCGCGCGTCGTCCGGGCGCCCATTTCACATAATAAAAGGTGAGCGGATCTTTGCCCGTGTTCTCGATCCCGTGGGGAGCGTGCGGCGTCGTGAACATCACCGACCCGGGGCCGACTTTTGTCGTCTTGCCGTCGCAGAAAATCTCGCCCGTTCCCTTCTCGACGATCATGATCTCTTCTTCAACGTGCGTGTGCGGCTTGTGGGGCGTCTTGCCGGGATCGATCGTGAATCGACCCGTTACGAAACCGGCGCTCGCGGGGGTATCGCCGGCGATGTAAACGCCGTTTTCGCCCGCCCTCGACCCGTTGAAATCGGCCTCTTTCATCACGACCTCGCTCACGTCGATCGTCCGCGACTTAAGCGTATCGGCCTTGGCGCGCGCAAATGCGATCTCGCGCATCCCCCAGCCCAGCGCCAACACGCAACAAACCCCCGTCGCGACCCACGTTCGCGGCTCGATCCCGCCGAAAAACCGCGTTCGAACCCGCGTCAAAATCGATAAACCTCGCACGACGACCTCCCGATCGCAATTATCCGATAATCCAATCGATTCAATGAAACACACGCCACGCGACCGAATCGTAACCGACCGCGCCCCGGCGCGAAAGATCCCGCCGACCGATCGCGTACAAAGATAAAACCTCGAAAACGCCGATCGACGCTCTCGAGGTTGAATCTATCATTCAATTTTACAACCATTATCGATGTTCAGCTCTTCACGCCGATATTCACGTACGTGTGAACGTGGGGCGCGCCGCGGAAGTGCCAGACGAAGTTCGGACCCTCGAGCCGCCAGATGTCCCAAACGTGATCGCCGCCGATATCGTCCGACTTGTAAAACGCGAGATGAAGCGCGTCGAGCCCGCCCCCTTGCTTGAGGATCGCCATCGCCTCGTCGACGTCCTTTTCGCGATAGGGCGAGAGGATCACCTTCATCACCTTCTCGACGAGCTCCTTCTGATCGCGCGCCAACTCGCCGATCGCGACGCCTGGGAACTTGCCCGAAGCCCCCTGAAGCTCGACCGCGTTCTCCCTCGGCGCCTTCTCAAGCAACGCCTTCTCACGCTGCTTGCCGTCCATCGCCTCAAATACCTCGTTCGCCTTGAGCGTCTGATAATAGAACACGTTCCCCGGGAGCCCCTTTTGAGAATCACCCGCGCCGTGACCGTAAACGATCGGGCCGCCGAACGCCGTCCCCTCGACCGAATCACCGTCGACACGAATCGTCATATGCCGACCCGTCAACTCCCATTCGAATTTGCCCGATTCGGGTTCGCCGAAGAGCGCCACATGGTACGTGTCAAAGCCTCCCGAATCGTCCTCCATCTGCTTCTGGAAGCGTTCGTAGCCGTCGGGACTCGTCGCCCCTTTGAAGATCTCGTCGACAATCGCTTGCTGTTCCTTGGTGAAGAACTCGCCGATCGTCGGCTTGGTGATCGCCCAATTCGCGTTGATGCGATTGCGCTTGGGATCGTCGAACGGAAAGCAAATCGCTTTGCGCTGATCGCTCGTCAGCGTCCCGTACAACCGCTTGACCGCGGTCTCGGCGCCCGTCGAATCCGCGGCTCGCGCAACCCGGCCGGGAGTCGCGAGCGCGATAAGATGCCCCGCGAGCGCGGCGCCGCCGACGGCTCGCACAAAATCGCGCCGCGTCGCCACCGGCTCGATCCGTTCACAATCCGGACACGTCGAACGTTCTGGTTCCATCATGGCTCGACTCCCAACCCTAGGTTGTTCGTGGAACGAAATCTCGACCCGACCTCGAATATAACCGACTTCAATCGGGCCTTCCAACAAATCTTTAACAGCGTCGCCATTCCACAAGTCGGCCGCGATATTCGACGATCGTTTATTATAAATTATTCTTTATTATTTAACGAAGTAACGCCGATGATCGTTTGTTTTAGATGCCGATATGCTCGCGCCTCTATCAAGATCGGCGAATCGTAACGATCCTTTCGATCTTCATTAGCCATAACATAGAATTTATTGTTATCTTAGCGTGTCGCCGCCTCGATACCCCCTTTCGATTTCGGATTTGCTTTTCGTA
>JAKBCQ010000864.1 GCA_021807585.1 Planctomycetota bacterium
CGCGGGAACGCCGGGGGCGAAACGATGGATCGATTGAGCTTGTGGTTGACGGTCGGGTTCGTCGGCCAAGGGCTTTTCATGGCGCGATTCGTGGCGCAATGGATCGTTTCGGAACGACGCGGCGAGTCGGTCGTGCCGCCGATATTCTGGCGGTTGAGCCTCGCGGGTTCGGCGCTTATCCTCGCGTACGCGGTTTCGCGGAACGATCCCGTGATCGTCGCGGGGCAATCGCTGGGGTTCTTCGTGTACGCGCGCAATCTCGCGCTGTTGGGCAAGGCGAAAAACATCGATAAATAAAAGCAATTCAGTCCGCTTTTTGATAATCATTCATAGATTTGTGTGCATAACTGGTTTGAATTGTTAAGGATTTATCGAATCGGCGGATTCGTTGATTCCGAGCAAATCGAGCGTCGCTCGACCGATATCGGGGGCTCGCATGAGGGTTTCGCCGACCAGGATCGCGTCGACTCGCGCCTGTTCGAGTTTGAGAACATCGTTGCGGTTTTTGATTCCGCTTTCGGCGACGACGATGACGTCGTCTGGAATTTGATCGCGTAGTTTGAGGGCGAGGTCGAGATCGACGGTGAAGCGGGTGAGGTCTCGGTTGTTGATTCCCACGAGATCCGCGCCGGCGGCGAGGACGCGGGGGAGGTTGGCGTGGTCGTGGATTTCGACGAGCGCGCTCATGCCGAGCGATCGTGTTCGGTCGAGGAGGGTTTTGAGCGTTCGATCGTCGAGGATTTCGGCGATCAGCAGAACCGCGTCGGCGCCCGCCATCCGCGCCTCGACGACTTGATATTCATCAATTAAAAAATCTTTGCGCAAAACGGGGACGACGATCGACGCGCGAACTCGCGCCAGATATGAGAGATGGCCCTGAAAGTATCGGACGTCGGTGAGCACGCTGACGCACGACGCCCCGTTCGCCTGATAGATCCGAGCGATTGCGACGGGGTCGAAATCGTTTCGGATCACACCGGCGGAGGGGCTTGCTTTTTTGACCTCGGCGATCAGGCGGATCGGTCCCGGTCCGGCGAGCGCGGCGCGGAAGTCGCGTGTCGGCGGGGCGTCGGCGGCCTGGGCCTCGAGCTCATCGAGCGGCATTCTCCGACGCGATTCGGCGATCTCGCTCCGTTTCGTCGCGACGATTTGATCCAAAATATTCGTCATATATCAATCTCAGTATGCCTGTGCGGTTTCGCCTGTTCGAGAGCGATCATACGAAAAGCCGCGGGGATCGTTCCAGGCGGGTTCGAGAGGCGTGTTACGGGGTTGGATTGAGCGTCGTCGTCGAGTCGAGCATTCGGGTCGATTCAATTCGAGAATCTTCTCGATCGAGCGATTGACATGCTGGTGAAAACCCGAATACACTATAAGATGAGGCGATGCGTGTTTGGTCGATCGGCCAAAAACGGGGAAGGGGGGGGCGTCGTGCGGTACATATCGAGGATTCTTCCGCGTGTGACCTATCTGCTTGTTCTGGGAGCATCGTTGGTCGTGGGGACGACCGGCGTTGGAGCCGCTCGCCAGGGCGCCCCCGCGAAAAACGCCGGCCCCGACGGCGCGTCACCCGCGTATTCGGTCGTTCACGTCGTCGACGGCGATACCGTGATCTTGCGTGTCGACGGGCATACCAAATCGGTGCGACTGAGCGGGATCGACGCCGAGATCAAGCAAGGTGGCGCCGCGGCGTTGCGTCGGATGATCGAGGGACGGAAAGTTCAACTCGAATACGATCATGATCTTGGGGTCGATAAAGAATCGCGACCGTTCGTCAAACTTTTCAAGGCCGAGGACGGTACGTCGGTGAACACGGCGATCGCTCAGGCTGTGAACCAGAAGGCGCCCGCTCCCGCCGCCAAACAGGATAAGCCGAACGCGGTCGCGAAGCATCATATGGCGAGGCCGCCGATCCGTCGGCAACGAATCAACGATCCGCTCAATCAAGATTTTCCGATCGCCGGTCAGCAGCAGGGGGGAATGAATAATCAAGGCATGATGAATCAATTTGGTATGAACGGGTTTAATCAAGGGATGGGAATGCCGATGATGAACGGCGGCGTGGGCTGGCCGGGTGTGGGTATGAATCCGATGGGAATGGGAATGGACATGGGAGGAATGGGAGGCCTTGGCATGGGGATGGGGGGCCTTGGCATGGCCGGTTTGGGAATGGGTTTCCCTGGTTTCGGTATGGGGCTGGGCGGATTGGGGGGGTTGGGTTTCGGCGGACTGGGTCTCGGCGGGTTAGGATTTGGGGGTATGGGTTTCGGCGGATTTGGCGGATTCGGCTTTCCTGGCGCCGTCGCGATCGCTCCGGGTGGATTTTTCGGCGGACTTGGCTTTGGAGGCGGACTTGGCTTTGGAGGCGGCCTTGGATATGGCAACGGCTTTGGATACGGCAACGGCTTTGGATACGGCAACGGCTTTGGATATGGCAACGGCTACGGATATGGCTACAACGTTCAAACACAACCGAATCCCAATGGGCAAAATGCGTTGGGTCAATTCTTCGGTGCGGTTCAACAGGTGAACG
>JAKBCQ010000865.1 GCA_021807585.1 Planctomycetota bacterium
GTTAAATTTGGGGGGAGAGAACGAAGGAGTCGCGGGAGTCGACGCCTGGGTGGAGATCGGAGTCGTCACCGCGTTTGTCGGAATCTGAACGTTCACGACGGGCGTCGAAGGGGCGGGAGTCGGCGTCGGCGTCGAGGCCGTCGTTTGGGCCGCGGCGTTAACGACCGGGGCGACGGGGGCGATCTGAGCCGGCGTCCAGGATTGCGTGAGCGTGACGGGGGCGATCATCTGGGCCTGCGGCGCCGCGATCGACGTTTGGGGAGCGACGGCCGCGGGGGGTGGATTGTTCAAATCAAAATTCAACTGAACGTTAACGTTACCGACCGTAACCTGATTGGATCCGACGATCTGGCCGTTCAGAACCGCGGTCACTTGATACGTTCCCGGCGAAAGGGGCATTTGATATCCCCCCGCGGCCCACGTCTGGGTTGAACTCGTTTGGCCGGTCTGCGTGTTCACCGCGTTGATCGTCACGCCCCCCTGCCCCGAGCCCTCGGCGAACGTTTGGGTGTTGTTGGGGTCGTTGAAGGCGACTCCCACCAACTGCGCCTGTTCGCCGTTCTGGGCGCCGAAATCCTGGGTGATGACGAGCGGGCCGACTTTGGAATTCGTCGAATTGAGGATCGAGATCCCGACGTCGCGATACGCCTGATTCGCCGCGGTTCCCGGCTGAAGGATGTTGCGGCGGTGACCCGAGTCGGCGACACCCCAATCGATCAAGAACGCTTTCATGGCTTGATCAACCGACGTCGCGTAGGCGTAGGCGTTTTCGCCCGAGGACGATTGATTCGTGTAGCCCGCGTCGGTCATTCGGCTTTGCGGGGTCGAGCCGTTGGGGCCGAAGTGCGTTTCGATACCCGTGTTGATCATATCCTGGCTTTCACGCTGAGCCGACGCGGCGAGTTGCGGGCTCCACGCCAACGGCGGCTGCGGCGTCGAGGATGCGATGATGTTCTTAACTTGATTAATATCGACATTGTAATATTTAAGTGTCAATTGATCGTTGAATGAAAGGTTCGACGTTACTTGCTGAGCGGCCGCGGCGGGATCGGTGCGGGCGAGGTTGACTTGCTCGAGCATGTATTGCGCCGCGGCGGAGGGGCCTCCGCCTGAAAGCACCTGCCGTGACTCGAGCGTTTCCAGGCCAAGCGTCCGCCGCGTCCGTCGCTTAAACATCGCCGACCTCCCTGTTCGTTCCAAAATCCCTTCCGAAGGCGTCGAGCGTCCGTTCCGTCGGATCGCCGTTCGGTCGCGAGGCGAGAAAACTTGAGATCATTTGGCTTGACAAAATCACTCGACCCGTTACGGGCGATAAGACGTATCGCAAGTCGCGTGCCGATTCCCCGCGTCGGCGATTTCTTTTCGAGGCGCGATCGCGCGTCCGCCTTCCAACCGTTGGAAAATTCTTGACTTGGAGCGATTCTCGTCCGCCGCGCCGATTTCTCGGTGCAAAGAAGGCGCGAACCTTTTTGTCGATCGGAGCGAATTTTACATCGGCCGGCTCTTACAACGGAGTTGTTTTTACAACCCGAGATTTTTCCTAACTTTCGTTTAAGTTTCGGGTTGCGTCGGTCGAGCCGGGCTCGTCGTGGGAGGAAAAACGAGGTGATCGAGGGAACGCTGAGCGGGTTCGTTCGATCGAATCATATCGCATTTCATAAAACATGTTCGATTCATATCGCATCCAACTTCCAAGAGTCGGACGATATCCGGAGATCAAAGCTTTCTGAATTCGATCGGCGAACGTCTTGTAATCGCTCCGGATCCGTTCTCTCTCGAGAGATCGCGCGAGCGCGGAGGAAGCGATTCGACTTTCTTCGAGGGTTCTTGGGGAATCCTCAAGAACGACGCGGGGTTAGAGTTCGGCGAAGCCGATGGATTTCATAGATTGCGCGGGTTGGCCTTTTCAGTCGTCGAGAAATAAGGAAAGATTCGTCTTCATATGGACGGATCGTAGCGTCCCCCCAAGGAGGTTTGAGCGATGGATCGATTTCGCGGATCATGGATTGGATCGGCCTCCGGGCTGATGCTTTTATCAATGGGCGTCGCCGCTGTTGGACAAACGTTCGAGCGAAACACGACGATCACGGGTCCCAGGGGACGTACGCTCAGTCGATCGGTGACGAGCGAACGAGGCCCTGGATTCGTCCAACGAGACGTCACAATCAACCGTCCCGCGGGGACGTTTTCACGCGAGACGACGATTCAGCGTCCGCCGATCGGTTTCGGCGGAGGACGCGGGTTCGGACCGATCGGATTCGGCGGCGGCAACGTATTCGTCGAGCGGAACGTGATCGTTCCTTCGGCGCCGATCATCGCTCCATTCGGCGGCGGAATGTTCTTCGGGTCGATGTTCGCTCCCCCCTTGATCGCTCCGCCGGTCGTCGTCGCCGCGCCCCCGATCGTCGTCGGAGGAGCGGTTGCGGGAGGCGCCGTCGCTGGAGGAGCCGGCCCCGCGCCCGTCGTCGTCGGGAACGATCCCGTCATCTCAGAAATGCATACATTAGAACACAGTTTAATCTCAAATCATC
>JAKBCQ010000866.1 GCA_021807585.1 Planctomycetota bacterium
GCGCTTCGTCTTGGAGGAGAGTCGGGCGCGGTAATCACACCCGGCGATCCTGATCAAAGTTTGCTCATTCGTGCAATTCGGTATCAGGACGACGACCTTCGCATGCCCCCCAAGAAAAAGCTGCCCGATGCGGTCGTCGCCGATTTTGAAACCTGGGTCAAAATGGGGGCGCCCGATCCCAGAATCGAGGGAGTCGGCATCAATAAGAAATCATCTCTTAATCTCGCTAAAGCGCGAGAGTTCTGGTCGTTTCAACCGCCGAAACAATACGATCCTCCCGCGGTGAATCGAACGGATTGGCCGCGCGGCGATATCGATCGATTCGTACTCGCCAAAATCGAAGCGCGTGGACTCGCTCCGGTCGCCGATGCGCACCGAACGAGGCTTCTTCGCCGCGTGACGTTTGACCTTGTCGGCTCGCCACCAACGCCTGAAGAAATCCATGCGTTTGAACGCGATGATTCACCCGAGGCTTTCGCCAAAGTCGTCGATCGGCTTCTCGCGTCGCCTCATTTTGGAGAGCGCTGGGGACGGCATTGGCTCGACGTGGCTCGGTTCGCCGAATCGAGCGGTAAGACCAACTTTATGTACTCTCACGCCTGGCGCTATCGTGATTGGGTCATCGCATCTTTCAACGCCGATAAACCTTACGATCGTTTCGTCCGCGAGCAAATCGCCGGTGATTTGCTCCCTGCCGATAATGATCGTCAACGAGCCGAGCAAATCATCGCGACCGGGTTTCTTGCGCTTGGCGGCAAAGCACATGACGCCGAGAACCGTGGTCAATTTATCCTGGACGTGATCGACGAGCAAATTGAGGCCACTACGCGAGCCTTTCTTGGCCTGACGGTCGCTTGCGCGCGTTGTCATGATCATAAGTTGGATCCGATTTCACAACGTGATTATTACGCGCTCTCGGGCATTTTTCGCAGCACTCAAACTTGCTCGGGAACGCTCGCGGGGGTGTTTCCCAACTTCAACGCCTCACCTCTGATCGAGTTACCCCAGGATGCGAACGTTCCCGTCGCAATTCCCCCGTTGACGGCTGAACAAAGAACCGCCTTGGAGGCGAAAATTGCAGCGCTGGTTCAAGAACGAGGCGCAATTCCACCGGGAGAAGCGAATCGAGATCGCCTTCGTCGCGTAAACTCAATGCTCGCGACGTCTCGTTATCGCTTGCTTATCGATCGTCCGGGTGGAACGCCGCGCACTTTCGCAATGGGTGTACGTGAACGAGACGATTGTGTTGATAGCTCGTTCTACATAAGAGGCGAACTTGATCAGCCCGGTGAGATTGTTCCTCGTGGATTGATCCGAGTTCTATGCGACGACGCGAACGCGTCGATCGCATCGGGAAGCGGCCGTCGTGAGTTGGCGGATTGGCTTGCTTCTCCGGTCAATCCGCTTACCGCTCGAGTGATCGTCAATCGCGTTTGGCTTCATCTCTTCGGCCGAGGACTCGTCTCGACTCCCGATAACTTCGGCGCCGCGGGCGCGCCTCCGAGCCATCCGGAATTGCTTGATACCCTTGCTGTTGAATTCATGAACGACGGTTGGTCAATGAAAAGACTGATTCGTCGAATCGTGCTCAGTAGAGCATACATGCTTGATTCTACATATAATTTTCATCATTTTCAAGTCGACCCCGACGACGCTTTGATATGGCGGATGAGCAAGCGTCGACTTGAAGCCGAGGCGATTCGAGACGCACTTCTTATCGTCTCGGGTCGAATGACGATCGAGCCGCCGGTCGGATCGATCGCGGCGCGCACGGGTGAAGGACTGGCGATGTTCCTACGAGTCGCGGGTCAAGACGCGAGCGATACGCATCGCTCGGTTTATTTACCGGTTATTCGTGATCAGGTGCTGGAATCGCTCGCTCTCTTCGACTTCGCCGATCCAAGCCTGGTGACGGGGGAACGCTCGATCACGACCGGTCCGGCGCAGGCGCTATATTTCATGAACGGACCGTTCGTGGCTCAACAAGCCGAGGCTCTCGCCAAACGCTTGCTCAATTTCAAGGAAGACGACATACGACGAATTGATCATGCCTATCAAATTGTTCTTGCGCGATCGCCTTCGGCCGAGGAACGCGATCGTGCTTCGCAATTTCTCCGCGATTTCGCCGCCGGTGTTTCCTCGGTCGATACGAAAAGCGAAGCCTGGACGGCGTTTTGTCAGGCTCTTTTCGCGTGCGCCGAATTTCGTTACCTGGATTAATCATCATTCTTTTCTATTTTTTGAGGTTCGATTCAATGCTTTCACACGCACTTTCACGTCGCGATTTGTTGAAACGCGTCTCCTCGGGCTTTGGTTATCTCGCCTTCGCGGGTTTATCGTCGATCGCCTCCGGAGCCGTTTCAAACAAATCGCCGCTCGCGGCCAAGACTCCGCATTTTCCGGCTCGCGCACGCCGCGTGATCTTTCTTTGCATGAACGGCGCTCCTTCACACGTTGACACTTTTGATTATAAGCCCGAGCTTTCTTCGGCGGACGGCAAAACGTCGCGGAAGCCTGGTCGAATCCCCGGC
>JAKBCQ010000867.1 GCA_021807585.1 Planctomycetota bacterium
CTTGGCGGGATCGAGTTCGATCGCCTTCCAATCAACTTTTTCAAGCGCGTTTTTGAGAACCGCGGGATCGGGAAGTTTATGATCGCGTCGCGCCCTGCGCCAAAGCCGCACGACGGGCCCGCAAGTAATGTCGAACGCTCCGTCCGAAATCCGCGAGGTCTCGATCGAAAGCTCGAGAATCTTAAACAGATCGTCGCTCACCGCGATCGCGGGACCTCCCGCTTTCGCGCACAGTCGCATCAGCTCGCTTTCGGGATCGTAATCGCTGAACGCGTGATTGAGCCGGGAAACACGATCGAAAGCGGCGTCGATCGCGCTTTTGGCGGCAGCCTCATTCGCGGCGTAAACGACGATCCGGAACGGACAGCCCATCCTCGGCCTCGTTTCTTCCAGCCGAACGAGTTTGGCTTCGGCCGCGGTTGATTCGGCCTCGAACGCGAAGTCGATCGCGATATTACAGAAGGCGATTGTGATGAATGAGACAAGAAAGCGGTTGAATCGTTCGCTCACAGCCCTGGAAGCGACGACCGGTTTCCGCCGATTCGGCTCGGCGATCGGTCGATATTCGTCGCGATCTCGGTCATAATTCGCTTTGGAATCACGCATCGTGATAGGGTCCTTTATTTCTCAATCATGGGAGCATACCAAAGGTGCGACTCATTCGGCAGCGCGTTTCGACCGGTTTTCTTCTCGTTTTGGGCGTAATTCTTGGGTCGATCGCCGCTTCCACGCGTTCGCTTGGCGCCGCGGACGATCCCCAAGTTGATCTGAAGCCATACGTGGAATCGATTCCCGGTACCGACGTCAAATTCGAGATGATTCCGATTCCCGCGGGGGCATTCGAAGTCGGCTCCCCCGCGACCGAGGCCAAACGGCGCGAAGACGAAGGCCCCGTGAGACGCGTCAAGATCGAGCGCCTCTGGATGGGAAAATACGAAGTGACATGGGATGAATTTGATTTGTTCGCGTTTTCACTTGATATCAAACGTCGAGCCGAGAATGCCGCGGCGAAGGATGAGAACGAGAAGCTTGTGGACGCGGTGACACGACCCACGAAGCCGTACGCGGATATGACGTTCGGTCTGGGTCATACTGGGAATCCGGCGATCTGCATGACGCACCACGCCGCGATGGAGTATTGTCGTTGGCTTTCGGCGAAGACGGGCAAGGTTTATCGGCTGCCGACCGAGGCCGAGTGGGAATACGCGTGCCGCGCGGGTTCGAAAACGGCTTATTGTTTCGGCGACGATCCCGCGCGATTGGGGGATTACGGTTGGTTCGTCGAGAACGCCGAGAAACCGATGAAGGTGGGGAAAAAGAAGCCCAACGCGTGGGGACTTTATGATATGCACGGCAATGTGGCGGAATGGTGCGTGGATTTTTATAAACCTAACGCGTATGAATTGATTCCGGCGGATCGCGTTCCGCTCGATCCTTTTGTGGCGCCGACGCCCGACGAGTACCCGTATACGGCGCGGGGGGGATCGTGGGACGACGACGCCGATCGGCTGCGGTCGGCGGCGCGGCGGTCGTCGGACAAGGAATGGAGCATGCAGGATCCGCAGCGTCCCCAAAGCATCTGGTGGCATACCGACGCGACATTCGTGGGTTTTCGCGTGGTTCGAGCCGCGGTCGAGCCCGAAAATCTCAAAGGGGTGCGCTCGCTTGTGGTCAAGAAGAAAGGAAGCCGTTAGGATGTGACGTGATTCGACCGCACCGAGGGAAATCGACCCCCGCGAGGCGTCGGGTCATTCACTCCCTTTCCGCACAATACCGAGGAGAATTCAATCATGACCGGGCCAGGTGGATCGTCCGCTAACGCGCCCTCGCGCCGCGCTTTTTTGACGACGTCGACCGCGACTGCCGTCGGGGGCGTGCTGGGAACGGGTCTCATTCAGGCGCCCGCTGTTCACGCCGCCGGCGACGACGCGATCAAGATCGGCGTGATCGGCTGCGGCGGTCGCGGCACGGGCGCCGCCGACAACGCGCTCTCCGCCGACCCCAAGGTCAAGATCGTCGCGATCGGCGACCTCTTCCGCGATCGTCTCGACGGCTGCCGCGATTTCCTCAAAAAGTCGCACGCGAATCGCGTCGATCTTCCCGAGGATCGCTGCTTCACGGGGTTCGATGCCTATAAAAAGGTGATTGCGCAAGACGTTGATTATGTAGTTCTCGCGACGCCTCCCGGTTTCCGGCCGATGATGCTCGCCGCGGCGGTCGACGCGGGGAAGAACATCTTCACCGAGAAGCCCGTGGGAGTCGACGGTCCCGGAATCCGGACGGTTCTCGACGCTTACGAACGCGCGACCAAGAAGGGGCTTTCGATCGTCGCCGGAACGCAACGGCGGCATCAGGCTTCGTATCTTGAAAGCATGAAACGAATTCACGGCGGCGAGATCGGCGAGATCACGTCGGCGCGGTGCTACTGGAACCAGGGGGCGCTTTGGTCGAGGGCGCGCGAATCGAGCTGGTCCGATATGGAGTGGCAGATCCGCAACTGGCTCTATTTTACATGGCTTTCGGGTGAT
>JAKBCQ010000868.1 GCA_021807585.1 Planctomycetota bacterium
GCCGATCACGTACAATCAAATGTACTCATTCTTTCCCTCGCTGATGATTCGCAAGATCATGATGTTTTATAAAGGCGACGATCTGGCGTCGGCGCTTGGGGTTTACCGGTTTTACGAGCGTCGCGCGGGGGATTATTTTTTGGGGTATTATCTGATTTTCGTCGGGATCGGGTTGTTGTCGTTTGCGCTCAATCGGCGGCGATTCCGGTGGGATCGATTGCTCACGTTCGCGGTCGCGGCGTTCTTGTGGGGAGGGTTGTTCTTTGATTTTCAGGCTTCGTTCGGCGTGACGTTGGCGGTTTGCCTGATCTTAAACGGACAAGAGTGGTATCAGGATCGGCTCGGCGTTGAGGGGCGAACGGGATTGGGCTGGCGGATGTTCTCGACGGGGGGAAGGCTGTTCACTTTGCTCGCGGCGTTCGCGCTGATCGCCAAAACGCTGACGGGTTACGGCGATACCGCTCTCGATCCCGCGTTCGGCTTCGGCTTCGATCCCGACGATTTCGCCTTCGAGAGCGCGTCGTTCCTCGCCGACGCGAAGCTTCAAGGTAACGTTCTGAATCTGTCCAAGAATTTGGGCGATACGATCATCTGGAGAACGAAGGGGGAGCGGAAGGTTTTTATCGATGGGCGAACGCATCTTTACCCGTCTTCTTTGAACAAAGAGTATTATCAGCTTCGGTCGTGGCTTCGCGACGACGCCCGCGAGCGGTGGGCGCCGCTGTTGGATCGATACGGCGTATCGACGCTGATGGTTCGGATGGATCCGTTCGATTCGTCGGCTCGGGGGATTTACGATCGGCTTTCGGGAAGTCCCAACTGGGTGCTATTCGGCGATCTGGGGAACGTCGCGTTCTTCGGCAGGAAAGACAGCGGGTCGAACGCCGCCGACGCCGATTATTTTCGGAAAAACCAGTACGATTCGAACGAACTCGCGTACCGTCGCGAGCAACCGTTTCCTCCGTTCAGTCGCCCTCCGTTGGGGGTGAACTGGGTTGATAAGATTTATCAGACGAAATCGCGCGCTCTTGCGCACCCGCGGGTCTTCGCCGCCAAGCGTCGGCTTGAGCCGCCGTCGTACTTTGCAGACGCCGAGCGCGCCTCGTACATCCCCGAGCCTGCGCAATGCTTCCTGGCGATCCGCGAGGCGCGGAAGGCGCTCGCGGTCAAGCCCGACGACACCAACGCGTTTCGCGAGCTCGTGATGAGTTACCGGTATTTAATTGTTCAAGAAACGGCGCTTCTCCGCGGTATTCCCCTCCGTCCCGAGAACGCGGCGCGGATTTTTGAATCGAATCCGCCGCCCGGCTTGCTCTCGATGCGGTTTCGCCAGTGGACGACGGCGCTTTTCGAGGCGATCCGCACCACCCCCGCGCCGACGACCCCCGAGGCGCGGCGCTTTCTCGCCGAGCTCAATCTCGAACTTTATCGCCTGTATCTCAGCGTTCAGTTCACCGACCTGGCGCGCGATCGCCTCAAAGACGTGATGGAAAGCGCGACGGTCAAAGAGATCGACGCCGACTCACGTAAGGAATTGAAAGAGACGCTCGCCAAGCTCAACGAGCAAATATCGCTCACCGAGGCCGATCTGACCGATCGGCTCGCCAACGGCCCGCTCGATCGCGCCCAGTTCGCCCTCGCCAAACAGGCGCCGGGGTTGGCGATCCTCGAGATCGAGGAAGCCGAGCAACAAATCGACGCCGCCCGCGATTACGCGCGATCACAACTGATCGATCTTTATAATCAAACGGGACAAGCGCACCGATCTTTTGATTTGATCGTCGACAACGCGCTCGACGTTCCCGCGAACACCGCCCGCGACGGATCGTACGCGCGGAAGCTGGGAGAAACTTATCTTCTGATCGGCAATTATCAGGCGGCGGTCGATCTTTGGGGGGGACGTGCGATCCCCACGCTCAGGCGCACGCAATCCGAATCGGTCTCCGAGGCGGGGAGATTGGCTCTCTTGGGAGACGCGTATTCGATCATCAAGGCGTCTCTTGAAGCGACGAGTCAGATCGGTCGACAGGCGAACTGGGAATACGATTTGGGGACGGCTTATCTCGAGGCGGGTAAACCGAAAGAGGCCGCCGATCACCTCACCCGGTCGATCGAACTCGCCCCCAAACTTCCGCTCCGCCCGATCGTCGAATATTACCTCGAGAAGCTCGGCAAACCGATCCCGCAGGGACCGGGCGATACCAAAAAAGATAAGTGACGACGAATCGACCGCGGCGC
This sequence comes from Planctomycetota bacterium, assembly GCA_021807585.1. GTDB lineage: Bacteria > Planctomycetota > Planctomycetia > Isosphaerales > Isosphaeraceae > JAKBCQ01. The sequence continues at coordinate 2,239 of JAKBCQ010000868.1, forward strand.
CCGATGCGTCGGGGACGCGTTACGCATCTCGATTTGGATTTTAAAACGATCTTCCCGCGCGATTCGTCGAGACGGATACCCCGGCCCAAATTCACGCATCGGCGGTCGACGCGAACTTCCCGGTTCAATTTGACGCGAGGCTCAAGGCGTCTTCCGCAAACAAGCACAAATATGAGTACGTGATGTTGCGTTTGATCGCGTTCCCCCTTTGTTAAGGATTGACGACGGACATGCGTGATCCGATCATTAAAATCATTCTAGGATTCCTGTATCTTATCGCCATGATGGG
>JAKBCQ010000869.1 GCA_021807585.1 Planctomycetota bacterium
ATTTATCGGTCAATAATCGCAAACATAATAATGCGGCTCACCAGGAGGTTCGCGCTCCCAATTTCGGGTTCGCCCTCAAATCGCGTCGAATATGCGGCTTTCTTTCCGGATAGCCTCTAAAAGATCAACCAAGAATCAATTTCAAGATAGGATGCGAATCGTGATCGAGCGTCGATGAGTTTTGCTTGAGCTATGATTGAGCGGGCCGAATTGGGAGCTCGACCTGAGTGGGGAGTTCTCTCGATGAATCACTTGAGAAACGGGGTCGTTTCGGCCGATGGAAGGATGCGTCGGGGGAACGGACGGAGAGTCGAGCCCAAAGCGATGCGACCGAGCCGAGGACGGCTTGGGAGCGACGATCGGTGGAACCGATCGGGTCGAGTCGCGAGCGGGACCGTCGAGTTTTCCGACCGCGATCGGGGTGTCGAGTTCGGCCGCCGATTGGCGCATTTTCTTGGGACGGAGAAGGAGATCCGATGGCGACCGCTCGTTTCCGCGTTTATCCCGCGATTGAAGACGCCTGCGTCGAATCGCCCGAAGACCCGCGCATTCCGATTCGACTTGCCGATTTGTACCCTTTGCTTTCGCAGGCTTACGAAGATAATTACGTTTGGCTGCACGATCTTGAGGACGATCGGATTTTGGTGAGCCCCGATCTTTTTGAGGTGGTTCGCGCATTCGCCGAGTGTCGCCCGACGAGTTGAGGCGTTCCGGCTGTCGGCGCGATTCCAGCCCGATGATCGGATCGCGTCGGGGGTTGAGACGGCTGGGCGCGAGGCGTTTGGGGACGACTTGGCGAAGTCGTTCGCGACGTCCGTTGACAGGTCTTGATCGCGGTCCGATGATAATGCTAGAGGGATTGTCTCCGCCACCGTCTGTCGAAACATCTAAATAAGACGTCCGCGGGAGCCGCAATGGGAATCTATGACCGCGAATATTATCGCGATGGATCGCGCGGTTCCGGATGGTTTTCCGGGATTGCACCGGTATGCAAGACGATCATCGCGATCAATGTCGCCGTCTTTCTGCTTCAGATTCTCTTTCGCGAGAGCTTTCCGACCGAGTGGCTCGACGCGAGGGGTTCAGACGTGCTGCGGCACGGCCAAGTTTGGCGGCTCGTCACATCGTCGTTTCTCCACGACAGCCACGGTTTTTTGCACATCGCGTTCAACATGCTGGCTCTTTGGTTTTTAGGACGCGACGTCGAGGAGATTTATGGCGGCCGGGAATTCGGCCTGATGTATCTGGCGGGGGCGGTCGTCAGCACGCTCGTCTTTTGCTTGATTGATTCGATGTCTCCGGCGGCGATCCAGGCGCCGGCGATCGGCGCCTCGGGGGCGGTTTTCACGGTCGTCGTCGTCTACACGATGTATTATCCAACGCGTGAAATCCTTTTGATGTTCTTTTTCCCGATGCAGATGTGGCTGTTGCTTGTGTTGATATTGGCGGGGGATTTGCTGGGTTTGATTCAATCGATTCAGGGTTCAAGATTCGCCGGGACGGCGTTCGCTTCGCATCTCGGCGGTGCGGCTTACGGATATTTATATAAGCGATACGACCTCCGTTTTTCCAGGCTCGCGTGGTCGTGGCGGCGGAAGCGTCGGCCGCGATTTCGCGTGGTTTCGGCGGAATCGGCGGGGGATTCGATTTCGCGATCGGCGCCTCCGACGGTCAATCTGTCGTCTCCCATGGGGGCGACCGAGTCGCGCCGGTCGTCGTCGGTCGCGGTCGAGGAGGACGACATTGAGGAACGGCTCGACGAGATTCTCGCAAAGATCGCGCGCGAAGGACGTGAACACTTAAGTGAAGAAGAAAATCGCATACTCGAGGAGGCGAGCCGGCGCGCGCGGAATCGACGACGGGAGCGAATTTAAATGGCGCTCGCGCTTCCCGGCGTTTTCATCCGCGACGCTCGCCCTGAAGACGCCGCGACGATCGTTCGCTTCAACCTCGAATTGGCGTGGGAGACCGAACGGAAACGGCTCGACGAGGACGTGATTGCTCGGGGAGTCGAGGCGGCTCTCGCCGATCCCGCGAGGCTGCGGTATTGGATCGCCGAGATCGACGGACAAATCGCCGGGCAGGCCGCGATCACCCGCGAATGGAGCGATTGGCGCAACGGCTGGATCTGGTGGTTTCAAAGCGTCTATGTCGATCACGCGTGGCGGCGTCTGGGAGTGTTTAAAGAATTACACGGACGAATTCGCGCGATCGCGGCGGGCGAACCCGATGTCGTCGGTCTTCGGCTTTATGTCGAAGAGGATAATGCGCGTGCAAAAAAGACATATGAATCGTTAGGAATGAGACACGGGGGTTACGCGGTTTACGAGGAGCTGTGGATTGATCCCGAGCTTAAGCAAGCCGCGGCGGCGCCGAACGAGTAAGCAGAGCCCAGCGATCGAGGAGTCGTCTCGCCGCGCCCGAATCGATCGCCTCGACGGCTTTGGCGATTCCGTCTTGGAGCGAGCGCGATTCGCCCGCGATGAGCAGCGCCGCGGCGCAATTCGCGATCACGACGCGTCGGGC
>JAKBCQ010000870.1 GCA_021807585.1 Planctomycetota bacterium
GATGGTGACGGTCGAGGTCGCGGGGGTGAAGCACGGGCCTTCTCCCGTCGCCAAGAACACGCGGACGCCGATCTGGGATTTCACGTTCCCGAAACCGATTTCATGGAAATTGGGCGATCCCGTCACGATCAAAATCATCGATCGCGACTGGTCCGATACGACGGTTTTCACGCTCAAGAGCCCGAAGGGGGATCCGCTGGCGATTCGGCTCCTTTCAGGAGAGGTTCATCCCGCGGGAGGGGGTGAAACGACTCTTGTCTTCGCGTCCGATTTTCAGACGCCCAAGCTGACGAAACCCGAGCCCGAGGAATCGACCCGGGTGATCGCTCGATCGAAACCCGAATAAAGCACAATCATGTTTTTATCAAAAATCGAACGCTCCGCGTCGGGCCGGCGATCCACCGAAACGTCATCATGCTAACTTACTTGCGCATGTTAATGTATTATTGAGAAAGACTCGGCAAAGAGGGGTCGCGTTCGGAGGCGATCTTGGGTAAATTCAATAAAGTAATGGGCGATTAGCTCAGTTGGTAGAGCTCCCGCTTTACACGCGGGCGGTCGCGGGTTCGAGTCCCTCATCGCCCATTTCACCAGCGATCATCGCGATTGCGAAGAACCGAGGCGCAACCGATCGAATCTCCCGATCGTCGCTCCAGCAAATAATCGATCAGGATCGCCAGGCCGTCGGCGTGATTGGCGGGAACGACAAGATCGGCCGCGTCTCGCACATGCGCCGGGGCGTTTCCCATCGAGACGCCGATCCCTGCGCCCTCGATCATCGGCATGTCGTTTCGATCGTCGCCGACCGCGCAAATCTCTTCGGTCGAAATACCCCATTGATCAGCCAAATGCGCGAGAGCCGACCACTTACTCGCGTCGCTGCGCAAAATCTCGCACATCGTCCCGTCGTATTGCCGACTCTTCTGTACAAACGTTCGAACGCGACCGTCGATCGCATCGTGAACCTCGCTCTCGAACGCGAGCATCTCATCGAGCCTCCCGATCGCGAACACATGAAACGGCGGATCCGTCGTCGGCCGATCGTGCAAACGCGATCCCGCGACCTCGACCCGATCGAGATTCTTCGCCACATAATCGTCGAACCAAGCCGACCCTGAAGGGTATCGCTCGATCGAAAAATCGAACGAATCAAGACCACGATCGAGAAAATAAACCATCCTATGTTGATGATTAAGAAAAACGGCGGCAATTTGATCAAATAATTCTCTGTCAATATCGGACCTGAGGATCGTCCGATGCGCGCCGGGTTCTTTGACGAGCGCTCCCGAGTTGCAAACGATCGGCGCGGTGAGGCCGAGCCGTTCGGCGAGCGGCAGCGTGCGGCGATAGCGCCGCCCCGTGCAGAGAATGATCGCAATCCCCGCGTTGCGCGCTCGTCCGATCGCCGTTTCAACCCGGTGGGAAAGCTCGCCTTCGCAGTCGACGAGCGTGCCGTCGATGTCGATCGCGAGAATCTTCGTGCGCGCCGCCTTCCGCGCGATTTCGCTCGGTTCAACCCGCGGATTCCAACAAATCATCACAATCGCGCCTCGGATACCCGGCGCATTCGATTCGATCGCGCCTCGGGAAAAAAGATCGGCTAAATTTGTTATAGCGACGACCGTTCGAACGTCGCCCACTCGATGTTATCGCACCGTGAGCAAGCTCCCATGAAACGCACATCGTATCGCCGAGATCTCGGACATCGCATTGTACCGATTGTTCTCGGCGTCGTCTTTTTATCGTTAACGCTCTTCGACGCTCGGCCCGTTGCGGCGGGATCGAGGCGCGCTCGACGAGCCGCCGAAGCCGAGGCTCGACGTCAACGACTGATCGCGACACAATCCGTCGTCTCGTCCGACGCTCCCTACCCGATGCTGGGTACGTATGCATCTGGAAGATATATGATGGTTCGAAGCGGCGATGTGGCGGGCGGCGGCTATGCACCGCTCCATTCGCCGGGCGAGACGAGCATGACGATTTACGGGCCGTTCGCGGCGACGCGGTCGATCTCGGCGCCTGTACGGCTTCGCGCCACGGCGTATACCGGAGAAACGATCGAATACCGCGGAGTCGGTTCGTCGAGCCCGTACCTCCCTTCGCAAAGCCCGCTCGTTTATCCCACACAGGCGACCTATTATTACGGCTTCCGCGAATCGTACACGCCTCCCGAGTGGAAAAACGGCTCGAATTGGGTCGATCTAAATTAATAAAAAGATCCAGATATCTCGATTTATGTGATCGGAATTGAATTGATCGTCACGGTCGTCGCTGGGCGATTGCGGGCGCGGTAACTTGAACTGCGAGCGACCCCGTTGATTCGAGGGTTCGACGATTCTTTGAGGAGTTTCGTATTGGCTCGCGATCGCACTCGAAGGAGAGAGAAGGGACGAGAGATCGCGGCCGCGAACCCCTCGGCCGAGCGTTCGGCAATCGAGCCTCGCGAAACCGAGTCGATCGAGGCTGCGGGGTTGAAAGACGCGGCGTTGAAAGACGCGGCGAACCGTGGAGCGAGCGAGCGAGGCG
>JAKBCQ010000871.1 GCA_021807585.1 Planctomycetota bacterium
CGCGCGAAGCCGAGAGAACCGAAGAGGACCGCGGCGACCGCGGCCGTCGTAACATTCGTTCGCAACATCATATAAAATCCCTTAGGTCGCGCGTCGAGCCTCGCCGAGATTGATCGTCGGATATCCCTTACTTGAGGAATTCGTCCTCGCTCGGACCGCGACTCGTTCCTAATTCGAAAAAGGATCGGGCGAACGCGCCGGTCGCGCGCCCGGGGGCGATCGACGCGGCCGATCCCGGGGAAGCGATCGTAGGCGATGCGCCGGTGAGTCGTAAAGTCTTCCTCCCCGATCGGGACGTCCGGGGGCGTCTTCCCGCGGCGTCGTCGGCGGGTTGCGCCGCGATCGGTCGGTTCGCGAGCGGCTTGCGGCGTTTCCAAATTCCTTACGCAAACCCCGTTCCTCGCCGCGCGGCGGGGGATAAGATGGAAGGCGGATCGCGGCCGAACGATATGCTCCAAGACCCCGTTTGATTCAAGGAGTGAATGTATTGTCTCAATTATATATTAGCAGCCATCCATTGGTTCAGGCGAGTTTGGCTTCATTGCGGGATCGGCGGACGGGGTCCGGCGAGTTTCGTCGGCTGGTTCGCGGTCTGGGGTATTTGCTGGCGTACGAGGCGACGGTCGATTTACCGACGCGTGGCGTCGACGTCGAGACGCCGATGGGGACGGCGTCGTGTCGCGTGTTGACCGATCGCGTGGGGGTGGTGCCGATTTTGCGAGCGGGGCTGGGAATGGTGGACGGCGTTCTCGACCTGCTCCCCGAGGCGCAGGTTTGGCATGTGGGGATGTTTCGCGACGAGGCGACGTTGCTTCCGACCGAGTATTACAACAAGCTTCCCAATCCCGCTCCGATCACGCTGGCGCTGGTGATCGATCCGATGCTGGCGACCGGGGGATCGGCGGTTCGAGCGTGCCGGGTTGCGCTCGACGCGGGGGTGGAGCGGGTGAAATTCGTCGCGCTCATCGCGGCGCCCGAGGGGATCGAACGACTCGCTTCGGCGCATCCGCACGTATCGATCCACGTCGGCGCGGTCGACGATCGGCTCAACGAAATCGGCTTCATCATCCCGGGGCTCGGCGACGCGGGGGATCGCCAATTCGGCACCGGAGTGTAAGGCGGTCTTCAATTTATCACAAGTAATATGCTATAATATAAGTTGGAGAATATTTCGATGCGGGCGGTCGATTGTATCCGGAAAAAACGGGACGGGGGGGAGCTTTCGGACGGCGAGATCGGCGCGATGGTTCGCGGGCTTTCGACGGGAGAAGCCGCGGATTATCAGTGGGCGGCGTTGTTGATGGCGATCTATTGGAACGGGATGACCGACGCCGAAACGATCTCGCTGACGAATCATATGGCGAGATCCGGGATTGTGGTTGATTTATCGTCGATTCCTGGGGTGAAGATCGACAAGCATAGTACGGGGGGAGTGGGGGACAAGACTTCGTTGATTTTGGCGCCGATCGCCGCGGCGGCGGGGATTCTGGTTCCGATGGTGTCGGGTCGAGGGCTTGGGCATACGGGGGGTACGCTTGACAAGCTTGAATCGATCCCCGGCTTTCGCGTCGATCTTGATCTCGCGGCGTACCGTTCGACGCTCCGCGATCAAGGGCTGGTGATGATCGGCCAAACCGCCGAAATCGCTCCCGCGGATCGAATTTTGTACGCGCTTCGCGATGCGACGGCGACGGTGGAATCGATTCCGCTGATCACGGCTTCGATCCTTTCCAAGAAATACGCCGAGGGGATCGAAGGGCTCGTGCTCGACGTCAAAACAGGTCTTGGCGCATTTATGAAAGGGCTTGACGATTCAAGGCGGCTCGCCGAATCGATGCGGTCGATCGGAAACGGTCTTGGGTTGAAGGTGAGGGTGTTGATTACGCGGATGGATCAGCCGCTGGGGAGAGGGGTGGGGAACGCTCTGGAGATCGCCGAAGCGATCGCTTGCCTGCGTGGGGAGGGGCCCGCGGATCTGGTCGATTTATCGGTTGAGTTGGCGGCGGAGATGGTGCTGATGGGAGGAGTGTCGAAGACGGTCGAAGCGGCGCGCGAGCGTTGTTTGGCGACGATCGCCGACGGCACGGCGGTTGCGCGATTTCGCTCGATGGTGAAGGCGCAGGGTGGAGATCCCGCGGCGATTGACGATCCGAATCTACTTCCGCAAGCGAAATTCACCTATGAGGTTAAATCTCCTCGTACGGGATTTGTATCAGGGCTCAACGCCGAATCGATCGGTCGGGGGACGATGTTGTTGGGAGCGGGCCGGGAGCGGGTCGATTCGACGATCAATCACGCGACGGGGGTGATTCTTGATTGCAAGATGGGCGATCGCGTTGAAGCGGGAGACGCGCTGTGCACGATTCACGCGGATTCTCGGGGAGAATCGTTCGACGCCGCGGTCGAGCTGATTGCAAGCGCTTACGATTTCGCCGAGACCGCGCCCGAGATTCCGCGGCTTCTCGTCGAAAAGTTCTAGGATTCTAATCAAGTTATATAATTAATAAAAAATATTTGAGATTA
>JAKBCQ010000872.1 GCA_021807585.1 Planctomycetota bacterium
CAACCCACAGCCGAAATCGCGATCCACGCCGAACAAATGAACCGCAAAACGATCGGCCCGCGGCGTCGACGAATCAAAATCATCCTGTTCGCTCTTTCGTTGATGTCTCTGGAAACCCGATCGCCAGGCCGACCGCCGCGATGACGATCGATCTTGATCAAAACGACGATCACGAGGTGTCGCGGAAGAGGACGATCGCGTTTCTCTCAACACCTACCATTCTAACCGATCGAATCGATCCTCGGCCGGCCCCTGAGCATACGGTTTTAGCCCGGCGCTCATCCACGCGTTCAACGCCGATCGGCGAACTTCGACCGCGAAACGATCGCGCCGATAACCGCGTGGCGAATCAAACCCGACGAAACCTTCGCCTCGTCAAACGCATTCCGCTAAGCCGATCGCGGAGGATCGTCACGCAAAACCCGCCCGCCGAAGAGCGCGATCGCGCCTTCGTGTTCGCTCGAAACCCAAAGCGATCCGTTGCGATCAATCCCCGCGGCCAATCCCTCAATGATCCCCCCCCCCAGATCGACCCGAACCCGCTCGCCCAGAAGCAAATCAAGATCGCGCCACCGATCCTCCAATTCGGCCGATCCCGCGGCGAGATCGATCACCCGCGATCCGATCGCGCCAAGCAACCGATTATATATATTTTCAAATATAATTTCACTGATCGAAAGATCGGCGATCCTCTCGATCGAAGTCGCGGTCGCGGCGATCGCGGCGGGAGCGGTCGAGAAATCGCCCCTCACGTTCACGCCGACGCCGATCAACATGCGGGCGCCGTCGGGCGTCTCCACTCGCTCAGGGAGGATCCCCGCGAGCTTCCTCCCTTCGCTCTCGACGTCGTTCGGCCAACGGATACCGATACGCTTGTTATTCGCAAATGGAGCGACGACATCGACGATCGCGACCGCGACCGCGACCGCGATCCTCGGACCGTGCTCGACCGCGAGCCCGATCGGCGCGGGGTCGAACGCGACCGTGAACGTCAATCCTCCTTGATCCGACCACCAAGCGTTTCCCGAACGCCCTCGACCCGCGGTTTGATTCCGGGCGCGAACCGCGAAGGGAACGCGCTCACAATCTCGCTCGACCCACTCGCGCGCAAGGCTCGAAGTCGATCCCGCGGTTTCCAATTCGATTCGCCGCCACGGAATCAAGCGGATCTCATTCGTTGCTGAATCAACGCACATGAATTTCTTTGTATCTATGTACAACCCCGCCGGGTTCGAACGAGCGAGGATCAAGACGCATGTCGCATTAATTTATATCGGCTTGAAGCGAACGAGCAATTCTCCCGCGGTCACCTGCCTGCCGACGGTCGCGAGAACCTCGGCGATCCGACCGTCGCGTTCGGCGTAAAGGGTTGTTTCCATTTTCATTGCTTCAATTGAAAGCAATTTTTGTCCTTTGCGAATCGGATCGCCCGCCGAAACGGCGATGCCGACGACGAGTCCGGGTAGGGGCGAGCCGATCTGATCGTGATCGGACGGGTCGGCCTTGGGCGCCTCACGCACCGCCGAAGCGAGCGAGCGATCGATCACCTCGACTTCGCGAGGCTGCCCGTTGAGCTCGAAAAAGACCGTCCGTTTGCCGTCCTCGTGCGGCTCTCCGACCGCGAGCAGTTTGACGATTAACGTTTTGCCCGGCTCGATCTCGACGAGATTCTCGCCCCCGGGATCGGGTCCAAAGAAGAACATCGGCGTCGGCATCACCGACGTATCGGAATATTTGCGCAAATGCGCCGCGAGTTCGGGAAACACCCTGGGATAAAGAATGTGCGAGAGCGCATCGCGAACCGTCGCGGGATGTCCCAATAGCTCGGACGCCTTGATTCGCGCCGCCTCGATATCGGCCGGAGGCGAATCCGCGCCCGGCCGATCATCGAGCGGTTTGCGTCCCTTGAGAACGCGTTTTTGCAACGCCTCGGGAAAGCCCCCCGGAGGTCGCCCCAGCCGCCCCTCGAAAAACTCGACGACGCTCTCGGGAAACGCCAATTCGCGGTCGGGTTCGAGAACGTCGTCGGGACGAAGATTGTTCGCCACCATGAACAACGCCATATCGCCGACGACCTTCGAACTCGGAGTCACCTTGACGATATCGCCAAAAAGAATGTTTACATCAGAATACGCTTTACACACTTCACTCCATCGCGCCGCGAGGCCGAGCCCCTTCGCCTGCTGGAACAGGTTGGTGTACTGACCGCCGGGCATTTCGAGCGCGTAAACGTGCGCGGTGGGCGCCTTCGGTCCGCTCTCGAACGGCGCGTACATCTCGCGCACCTCCTCCCAATAACGCGAAAGCTCGATCAGCGTCGCGGGATCGATCGGCGATCGCCTCGGCGTGAATCGGAGCGATTCGACGATCGCGTTCAGGCTCGGCTGAGAAGTCAGACCCGACATCGATGCGATCGCGCCGTCGGCGACGTCGAGCCCCACTTCCGCCGCGAACAGAACGCTCGCGGCCTGAGCCCCGCCGATATCATGCGTATGAAAATGAATTGGGATACCCACATGTTCA
>JAKBCQ010000873.1 GCA_021807585.1 Planctomycetota bacterium
CGATCATTCAACCGATGCGACCGCGGCGATTGTCGCTCGGTATCACGACCGCGACCCGCGCGTTCGGATCGCGAAGGGCCCCGAGCTTCCTCCCGGTTGGTGCGGCAAACAGCACGCGTGTTCGATTCTGGCGCAGTTCGCCGAACGCCCCCTGCTCCTTTTTCTCGACGCCGACGTTCGGTTGGCGCCCGACGGGATTGCGCGAGCCGCGGCTTTTTTGCGGGAATCACGCGCCGATCTCGTCAGCGGAGTTCCGCGCCAGATCACAATCGGCTTGTTTGAGAAAATGCTCATTCCCTTAATTCATTTTGTGTTGTTGGGATTCTTGCCGATCGCACGGATGAGGAGGAGTCGAAGCCCCGCTTACGCCGCGGGATGCGGGCAATTGTTTTTGACGACGCGATCGGCGTATCTCCAATCGGGGGGGCATGCGATGATTCGTTCGTCGCTTCACGACGGGATCACGCTGCCGCGTGCGTACCGACGCGCCGGGCTCTTGACCGACCTCTTCGACGCGACCGAGATCGCATCGTGCCGGATGTACGCGAGCGTCGCGGAGGTTTGGCGCGGGCTCGCCAAGAACGCGATCGAGGGGCTTGGCTCGCCGCGCCGAATTGTACCTGTATCGATCCTTTTAATCGGCGGGCAGGTTGTTCCGTTTGTTTTGGCTGCGTTTTGGCCCTTTCTTGACGCGACCTCGCGGATTGCGGTGCTCGCCGGCGTTTTGTTCGCTTGGACTCCGCGCGTGATTGCGGCGATTCGGTTCCGTCAGTCGATCCTAGGCGTATTGTTTCACGCTCCGTCGGTGGCGATTCTCGTTGCGATCCAATGGTATGCGCTCGTTCGTTGGTTGCGCAAAACGCCTTCAAATTGGCGCGGCAGGCCGTATGTTCCAGGGATTTCGACCGAGCCGACAGGTGATTCGATCCAATCGCTTTCTGTTTGAATATATCATTTATACGAATGAGATAAGACGGCGTCGCATCGAATCGATTGAGATTGGATCGTATTGCAGACGTTCATTTTATGAACGATCTTACTCGATCGAGCCGATTCGATTATGATGAGGCGAGGGAAATGTGCGATCGCGATCCGATCCAGCCTCTTTTTCTGGATCGCGGGCGATCCGAACAGTTCGAATCCGGCGTCCTTCGAGGCGATTGATCCTCAAACATAAGGCTTGAATTTCAGGAGATCGGCCTTTGCCCAGGATTGTGCGTCCGATGAAAGTGGAACCCGATAATCTTCCCAGAGTCGGTTGCGAGTCCAATTGCCTCGGAGTCCGTGTTCCTCCAAACAAGAGTGCCGATATCGATCTGGACTCCGCCGGAAATGTGATTCTCAATGGGAAAGGAATGTCGGTTTCCGACGATTGGAGAAAACTGTCCGGTCATTTGATTCCTGAAGGTCTCGATGACGGACAGAATAACGCAAGAGGGAAAGGAATGAGAGTCTTCGTTCACGGCTCGGGGCGTTTTGAAGACGGTACTGTGACTTCGAAATTGATGCTTCATCTGAAGGTCGGATCGCAATCGAACGGTGTGGTCTCTCCCGTCGAAGCCGTGGATTTGGCGCTATTTCAAGCGAGTTTAGCCGAGACGCGATCGGATTGGCTAATCGACGAGGGTTGAAATCATGGAAACTTACACACCGATCATGAATGACGATTACTTGAGATACGCCGATCTTTTGTTGCAACATCATCGTCTATTATGCGCCGGGAGACAGGAGAGCGAGGAAATCGAATCGATCGAAGATGAGATGACGGCTCTTTGGGATCGTCTCGACACAGTCCAGCGTGCGAGTCTTTCAGGGCTCGGCTCAGATCAGAATTGGATTCGACGCAACGGCTCTCCACCACCGAAAGGAAAGACACATGACGAAGTGACTCCACAAGACGTAGACTCGCTCAATCGATCGTTGAACGCTAAAGATTGGCATGCCTTTCTGCATTATATCAGGATTTGTCAGTCTTTGTTTCCCAACAATTTCTTGGCGCACATTCGATCGATCGCCTGGACAAATCTCGGATTACCTCAGATCTCGAGTCCATTTTGGGATTTCGCCGCCGATTTACAACCGAAAGCCGGCTTGATCGCATTTCAGGCGATTGCGATTGCAGAGAGAATGAATATTAATGACGGATTGGATCGAGCGAGGAAAATTGTACAGGAACCCGATAATCATCCCGTATTGGCCGTTGTTTTCGCAATTTCTATGTTACTGGAAAAAGTTAAAACAATACTTTCGGATAATGAAATTCGAGATTATTCCAAAGTTTTAAAATCAACACTTGAACGCTTAAAAAAAGAAACTCATGAGAATCTCGATTTTCTCATGATTCAACAAATCGCCGGTCTGTGTTACCAGTCTCTCGGAGAAATTGATGAAGCGAATAAATTCTATGATATCGGATTGGCGATCGAACCCGAGAACACGCAGTTATTGTTCGCGAGAGGAGTTCTTCTATCAAAGTACAATCCTGAAGAATCTGTGAAGTCATTTTCGAGAGCGGCTGAATT
>JAKBCQ010000874.1 GCA_021807585.1 Planctomycetota bacterium
CGAGATGTTACCGAATCATTCGATCGAGCCTTCGCCTCGCGGCTATCCATATTGATCGCCGACGCGATCGGAGCGATAAACGCGCGATCACGCCGGCGATTTCATATGCTCATCCACTCGTCTTTGCAAAAGACGACTTCGATCTCGGCTCATTTTTTGAACTTCAATCCCGGATCTTGCGGGGGCGCCCCCGTGAGCCGGAACGTGAAGCCGTCGGCGTTGCGGCCGATCACTTTGCCCACGAGCGAGCCCTGCTTGCCGCCGTCGTCGGTCAACGCCAAGATTCCATCTTCATATGTTGATGTTCCTGTGATCGACGCCGCGGGCTTACCCTTCGCGTCGGCGGCGACCCACGAGAATTTGCCGTCGTTCTCGATCGAAAGTGTCACCTTTGAGCCGGGGGGCGTCGCGGCCGACCACTTACCCGTCAATACTCCCCCGACGTTCGAACTCGCTCCGCCCGAATCGCCGAGAGCGGGCTCGGGCGCGGGAGCGGGAGCGGGTCGAGAATCGCCCGCAGGTTGAAATTGCGCGATAAGTTGCGCCGAGAGCGTATCCGAGGGTTGAAGTTTCACCACCCATTTCAACTGCTCAAGCGCATCGTCGTCATGCCCCTCGCACAGATAATGATAAGCGAGCACAAATCGACCCTGAGCCGACCGCGGGTTCTTCTTGAGATACGCTTCCAATTGCCGAAGCTGTGCCGTGTACGTTTCCACATCGCGATAAAAGCCGCTCAGCGTCGTCCAGTTCCACCCCGGTCCAACTGAAAGCACCGCGTACAGCGGCGCCGCGGCGCGAGTGAATTCGCCCCTTGCGAAGAGAATCAAGGCGAGAAATTCGTGGAGCGCAACATCGTCGGGCGTTTGAGAAAGCGCCTCGCGATTTAACTTTAACGCCTGATCATAATCTCCTGCTTTAAAAGCGTCACGGGCGCCCTCGAATGCGGAGCTCGCGAGATCGGCGACCGATGGATCCGGAGGAGCGGCGGTCGTGCTGATCGGACGGGTGTAACTTTGGACGGTCGCGTCAATCGAGGAGCCTCCTCCGGGGACGGTCGCCGCGTAGCCTCCCGAATACGGATTATCATAGTTCGAATATCCCCACGCATACATCGGCGATCCCGTCCCCCACGCGCCGACTCCGCCGTAATACCCCGGTCCATATCCCCCCAAGCCCCATAAGCCCGAATTCGCTCCGTTCCAGTAGCCCGCGCCCAACGCCGCCGCGGCGCCGTAGCCGCCATAAGGAAGGTACGCGTTGTTTCGATTGGCGTAGCCCGCTCCCGCGAGCCCCGCGCCGCCGTATGGAAGATTCGAGTTGTTTCGATTGGCGTAGCCCGCTCCCGCAAGCCCCGCGCCTCCGTTCGGTAAAGTTGTATTGTTTCGATCGGCGTAACGCGCTCCCGCGAGCCCCGCGCCGCCATTCGGTAAAGTTGTATTGTTCCGATTGTTATAAGCACCCCTTGCCGCCCCCGCGCCTTCGTTGGTGAGGGTCGAGTTGTTACGCGTGTTGTAAGCCGAGCCCGCCGCCGAACCCGCATTGGGATGATTCGGCTGATTTCGCGCGCCGGCGCCGTTCATACCGTTGTATGACGCGTTGCGATTGCCGCCGCCGGGTTCGTTCCCGAACGACGACCGCGATCCGTTCGGCTGAGCGTGCGGAGCGCTGAAAGCCGGCGATCGAGCCGCCGACGCTCCCCCCATCGACGCGCCTCCCATACCTCCGCGTCCCGCCATACCGCCGCCGTAACCGCCGCCGCGGCCGCCGCCGCGACCCGCCGTCGCGTCTCCGGGAGTAACAAGCACCGCCGGAATTACGATCAGAATCATCTTAATCAAGATTTTATGCATGTGATCAACTCCTACGATGATTGGGACAACATGATCAATGATATGTGAATTCAATTTATCTTCCGGCTTCGGGGGGTTTGCGAACCACGAAGAACTCGTCGATCCCGGGAACCGCCGAACCCCCCACGGTTCGATCGGTCGACCGCCAGCTCAGCCGGTCTTTGCCCAAACGAGTGATCACGTTTGTGGCCGTCATCGGCTTGCCGCTCCGTTCGACCCCTTCGACCTTGATCACCCATTGGTTTCCGTTTCTCGTCATGTAGCCTTCGCCGTGGCCCCCTTCGGAATCGAAAATCCACGTTTTGAATTGTCGTTTGAGCGGATCCCAGCCGATCCGTTGCGTGCCTGAGAGGACCGGCATCCCCTTTGTTTTCATCGTGAACTCGCGATCAATAAAAGCGCCCCCCTTCGCCCAAACACATGAAGTGGAGACGACCGCGTCGTCGCTCTCATTGACCCAGTCTCCCAGCAGCCAATCCAGATCCTTGAGCCGCTCGTGAGGGGGGACGTCATGCGCGAGTTCGTCACGAACCGCGCCTTGCTTCCAGGCGCCGTCTTCTTTGACATAAACCGCGGTGAATCGCGTGATCTCAGGCGCCCCCGCCCCCTCGGCGGGTGTGATCGTCGTCCGGCCGACCTCGATCGCGGTCTCGCCGCCAAGAAAAC
>JAKBCQ010000875.1 GCA_021807585.1 Planctomycetota bacterium
CGCCGCGGCGACCGCGACCGACTCCGGCAACGTCGACACGTACGTCGGCGGAGGATCGCTCTCCGCGGCGCAAGCGATCAACCTCCTCTCGGCTTCGTATTCGACGCCGACCGCGACCTCGCAGGGGATCTCGGGAGGGCTCGTCGGAATCGGCGTCAGCACGTCGAACGCGACCGATAACAGTTCGACTCAATCGAATATGAATGGAAATGTTACATCGGCGGGAAGCCTTACTGTTACGACGCTTGATACCGCATCGGCGACCGATTCAGCTCAGGCCTTAAGCGCGGGAGTGGCCGCGGGGAACGCCGCGGTCGCGAACGCTTACGTGCAACCGAACGGCTCGAACCCGAACGCTCAAGCTTCTTTGGGTGGCGGGAACGTGACCGTGACGGGGAACATCTCGGTTCAATCTCAACTCGCGTCGACCGCGAACGCGACGGCGAAAGGAAGCTCTTACGGACTCGCCGCCGCGGGGGGCTCGGTGACGAACGCTCAGGACGCTCCCTTGATCACGGCGTTGATCGGGGGAGGAAACGTCACATCGACGACGGGAAGCGTTCTTGTAAACGCGTACAACAACATCAATTCCGCCAAGCAACAGATCGGCCAGGGAGCGGCTGCGACCTCGGGCGCCTCGGCCGGCGGGGCTCTCGCGGGGATCGGAGCGACGACGACCGCGAACGATTCGGCGACCACGAACGCTTACGTTCAAGGCGGAACGCTCTCCGCGGCTCAAAGCGTGAACGTACAAGCTCAATCGTTCAATCTGGCGAACGCGAACTCGAACGGCAACGCGGGGGGAATCATCGGCGTCGGTCTCACTCAGGCGACCGCGTCGGCGAACGGAACGACTTCGGCTTATGTTAATGGGTCGATCGGAACGACGACGACCTCCGGCGCCGCGAACGTGTCGATCCAGGCGACGGCTTCGGACAACGCGATCACATCGGCGCAGGCTTCGGCGGGAGGGCTGGGAGCGGGGAACAACAATCAGACGACGACGACGGTTCAGCCGACCGTGATCGCCGATTTCGCCGGTCCAGAAATGAACGTCGGCTCGAATGTTCAGATTGTGGCGCAAGAGAATCCCGCCGGAATCGCGAACACGCAGGGAACGACCGCGGGTGGAGTGGCGATCGGTCTGTCGAACGCGGGGGCGACGGTCACGCCCACGGTGAACGGATACATCGGCGCGGGCTCGGTCGTGAACGCCGGCGGGAACGTTTCGGTATCGTCGAACGCGCAGCCGCAATCGAGCGGCGTTACGCCGCCGACATATCAAATTCAATCGGTCAATACCGCGAACAACTCCTTGAATGTTCAGAACAACGGACTTCAAACGGGTCAATCGATCCTTTACGACAACGAGGGAAACACGCCGATCGCGGGTTTGACGGGCGAGACCCAGGGTTCGAATCCGACCGGCATGCGCGCTTATAATGTTATCAATATTTATCAATCTAATGGGCAGGTCGATCCCAACAACTTCCAACTCGGATCGACGTTCTCGGGAGGCGCGGCGAACTCGAACACGGCGCCGGGAGTGAACTCCGCGAATTCGACGATCGTCTTCAGCGGACCCGCGAATCTCCAATCGGGAGACCTCGTTCATTACCAACCCGTCGGAAACGCGGCGCCGATCGGCGGCCTCACCGCCGGGCAAAATTATTACGTCCGACTGATCAACCCCACGACGATCATGCTGACTTCGTCGTACAATCAAGCTGTTAATTCTCAAACATATCTCCAAAACTTTACAACATCGGCGGTCGGCTCCGACGGTAAAACGATCACGATCAACAACAACGGCTTCTCAAACGGAGAGGCGGTCACCTTCCAACCCAAGGCCGCGCCCCAACAATTCACCGCGAACCAGGTGAACGTCTCGGTGACGTACAACAGCCAGGGCGTCCCCACATTCACATCCAACCCCGGCGCAAACAACATTTTTGCGTATCAAAATTCGTTTAAGACCGGCGACTCGCTGATCTACCAGGTTCAGGGGAATAACCCGACGATCGGCGGATTGATTAACAATCACACGTATCGCGTGACGGTCAGTTCGTCGGACGCGAACCTGATCCAGTTGAGCGACCTGCTCAACGTCTCGAGCGTGACGTTCGCGCAAAACGCGAACGGCGATACGATCACCCGCAACGACGGCGGTTCGTGGGCGAACGACGGATTCTCGGCGGGACAGGCGATCACAATCGCGGGATCGACAAGTAACAACGGCTCGTTCACGATCGCGAGCGTGAGCGGTTCGGTGCTCACGCTGACCGTGAAAAATTCGGTCACCGCCGAGACCGACTCGAACGTGACGTTCGTCGGTCCGATCGTCACGCTCAATCCGTCGACTTCGAACGCACAGATCATCAACTCTCTCTCAGAGGCGCCGATCGGCCCGCTTCAAACCGGGAACACATATTACGTCGTCAATGCGTCGACGAACACGTTCCAACTCGCGTCGAGCCCCGGAGGAGCCGCGATTTCGCTCAATCTCAACGGAGTGAAT
>JAKBCQ010000876.1 GCA_021807585.1 Planctomycetota bacterium
TCGCCGTCGTTTGGCGTTTTCGTCAGACCAAAATCCACTCAAGATCGAGTCTTAGCCAACGAACAATCGATCGTGATCGACGCCGTGCGGAAAACCGCTCAACCGCCGGCGGAGGAATTCGGAGAAATCCGAACAAATACTTATGAAAGCATTTGATTCTTCAACAGAGTTCGTGGAATCGTGGCTGCAGGTGAGTTCGTCAGGAATCAAAGCCGTGGGGAACGTCGGATTTACCGATCGTTCGCGCCGCGTTGGTTATGATCTTAAGAACGTTTACGTCTTTGAAAACGGGATACGTTTCGTGGCCGGGTCGAAAGTAAAACACGCTTCCCGCGCCGATCTTCCAGATCATCCCCGAGCGGAACCATTCGCCCGTCGCCCAACGCTCCTCGAAGATTACACGATCGGGCTCGGGTACGTGGAACGGCTCGTCGTACATCTCGGTTTGCGCGATCTCGAATGAATCGGGTATTTCCGCGGCGATTGCGGTTCCCCGATCGACCACGATAACGCGACTCGGCTTGCCGTCTCCCCGATACGCCGGGAAGCAGCAGTTCGGCTCGTGAAGCTCCCACTTCTCGCCGCCGTCGGGATACTTGCGAGGCTCGATATAAGGCGTGATCCGTTCGTCGCGCCGCGGAGCGACATACAATCGCGCCGGCACAACATCAATCAGAATATTCTTTTGCTTGCTCGCGTGTTGTTTCTTTTCAAGATCGATGCGTGCACGAGCGTTCATTGCTGCGACGAACGGCGACGACCAGTGCGCCGAGTGAAGCGCGATGAGCGCGAGCTTCCCCTCCTTGATCCGCTCGACGATCGCGCGACCGACCTCAAGAGGAACCTCGCGATTCCGCACATGCCCCCACCAGATGAGTACCCGGCAAAAATCAAGATTCGCTTGCGAAAGACCGCGTTCGGGATCGTCGAGACAAACCGATTTGACGTCGAACCCGCCGACCGACCGCAAATGATCGGCGATCTGATTGCCGAGAAAGTTTTCGTAAGCCTGCTTTTGCGCGGGTTGACGCTCGTCCCAAACGAGCACGCGGATTTCGCGGTCATCGCGGCTTTCGTCAACTTTTCGAGTAGCCGAACTCGCCCGTGACGTTGCCGAACCGACCGAAGCCGTCGCCCCCGCCGCTACCACCTGAGCCAAAAATTCACGCCGGTTCGCCTGGATCGTCATGAAAATCAAAGCCTCGCTCGCCGATCGATCGCCTGGTATGTGTCGAGAACGAAGCACGATCATACGCGATCGGCGGGCCGCATTCGAAACAAGAATCGCTCGGTCGTTCAAGAATCGCTCGCGATCCGCCGCTCGACCCTTGATCCGCTTTGACCGTTCCCCACAATAAGGATTCGAGCGATTGAACCCGCTTCGAATCGATCAGGCGGAATCACGGTTCGCTCGTTGTTATTCAAGATATTATGGATTGTGATGATGAATATGCGAACATTCATAAAATCCGCTTGTCTTTTTGTTTCACCCGCGATCGCGATCGCGGGTGTTTTTTGCGCGTCGGCTTCGGCTCGCGAACAATGGACGATTGAACAGGCGGGGGCGTGGGGGTTGAAGGCGCCCTGGCTCGTCGGCTGCAATTTTTCGCCGAGTACGGCGATCAATCAGCTCGAAATGTGGCAAGCCGATACGTTCGATCCCGTTACGATCGACCGTGAGCTGGGTTGGGCCGAGGATCTCGGATTCAATAGCGTTCGCGTGTTTCTTCATCATATTCCTTATGAGCAAGATCCCGAAGGCTTTTTGAAACGGATCGACAAGTTTCTTGAAATCGCCGATAAGCACATGATCGGAGCGATGTTCGTCCTGCTCGATTCGGTTTGGGATCCTCATCCCAAAGCCGGCAAACAGCGCGAACCCAAACCGGGGCTGCACAATTCGGGCTGGGTGCAATGCCCGGGGATCGAGATCCTCCGCGATCCGGCGCGTCACGTCGAGCTTAAACCTTACATTCAAGGCGTCGTCGGCCGGTTCGCGAACGACCGCCGCGTTCAGGTTTGGGACCTGTTCAACGAGCCCGATAACGAAAACGGCAATTCTTACGGCAAGATCGAATTGCGGAATAAACACGAATTCGCGCTCAAGCTCATCGAAAAGGCTTACGCGTGGGCGCTCGAAGTAAACCCGTCGCAGCCGATCACCTCGGGCGTTTGGACCGGCGATTGGTCGAGAGACGACAAGCTCTCGCCGATCAATCATTTTATGCTCGAACGCTCGGATATTATATCTTATCATAATTACGCAAAATTACCCGACATGAAGAACGCGGTCGAATCGCTCAAGCGATTCCGCCGGCCGCTCGTCTGCACCGAGTACATGGCGCGTCCCGCTGGGAGCACGTTCGACCCGATCCTCGGTTATCTCAAAAAAGAACGCGTCGGAGCGTACAACTGGGGTTTCGTCGCGGGGAAAACGCAAACGATTTACCCGTGGGATTCGTGGCAAAAGCCGTATTCGGCCGAACCGAAAATCTGGTTCCACGACATCTTCCGCCAA
>JAKBCQ010000877.1 GCA_021807585.1 Planctomycetota bacterium
AACGCACGGCAACCCCGCGAACGTGCTCTCGCCTTGCAAACTGCGGTAAATCTCGTGAATCACCAGCGTTCCCGCGGGCTTTTCCGCAAGAGCGCGCAGCCGCCCCGCGGTTCGGCCGTCAAGAACCTCGGTCGCCTTCCAGTCGATCGTCTCGAGATCGGTCGTCATAAATTCCGCTCATGCATCATTATGGTTTATTCTTAGACGCGACGATCCGTTTCACCCGCGCGGTTTCGCCTTTGAGGAAATCGACGTCGAGGAACGGATCGGGCGTCGTCTTTTGATACCGAACTTTTCCCTCGGCGTCGACCAGAACCACGCTGTGCATGGGAGATCGCTCGAAATCGTCATACGCCTGATACTTCTGAAACACCTTGAGTTCGGGGTCGGGAAGGATCGGCATCGGGAACAAAACCCCCTCTTTATTTTGCTTAAGCGATTTCGAAGTCGCGAGATCGTCGGTCGAGATCGCCACAATCGTCGTATCAAGCTTCTTGAAGGCTTCGATCTCCTTGCCGAAAAGCTCAAGTTGCTGCATGCAATGCGCGCAGGTTCGACCTAAATAGAAAAGAATGATCACGTTCTTTCCTTTATGATCAGCGAGCGACCACGATTTTTCGGCGGTGTCGGCGAGTTCAAAGGGGACGGCGTCGAACGGGCCCCACGCGAGCGGACCGAGGGGTTCGAGGTTGATACGATGAGGCCCCGCGTCGTCGGTTTCGGCGGACGAAGACGACGCGATCGTAACCGGCACGCCGAGCCGTGCGAGCCGTTCAAAGATCGGAATATCCTTATCGGCGTTGCGCGCGATTTCGACGAGTTTAATCGCCTCGCGTTTGGCTTGATCGAGTTTGCCCACTTTGGCGAGGATCTCGATATAAGCGGCGAGCGCGGGGACTTCGTTGATTCGTCGATCGGCGCCCGTTTTGGCCGATACCTCGGCGAAGCCGAAATTCCTGGCGTCGATATGCGCCCGGGCCAACGCCTCCGATCGCATTCCGGGCGCCTTCGAGAATCGCTCGAACGCGGGACCAATTCGACCTTCAAGTAAATGAGCATAACCTTCAAGCTCGGCGAGCCCCTCAGCGATCTGGTTGGATAAACCCCCCTTGGCGCCCGCGGCGAGTTTTTTGAGACCGTCGATCTGTTCGGCGAGCTTCGCTTTGTCTTTCTTCGCCGCGTAAGCGAGACCGAGCGTGTAGAACCGCTCGCGTTGTTCGATCGGAGTCGACGACCAATCGAGATCCCCCGCGAGAGTGGACGCGAGCAGCTCGTCCCAAAGCTCGTAGCGCACAAGCGTTTCAGACCAGCGCGCACGCCCCGAACGTTGCGCCGACCCGCCGTCCTGAACGTTGTTCTTCTCGGGATCACGCGGTTGATCGACGAGATTCCGCGCCACCGCGATCGCTTCTCGCATTCGCCCCACATGCCCCAGGCTCGTCACAAGCCATTGATTATTATGCGCATAATTATGAATTTCAAACGGCATCGTCCGTTCGCTCGTCATCGCGGCGTGATCGACCCGCGCCGATCCCTCCTGCTGATACGCCGCGTCGCCGTAACGCTTCAAACCCGTGTACGTGTGGCCCGGCATGTGCCACGCGTGCGCGATGCCGGGCGCCGAAGGGGCGAACAGCGCCGCGGATTTCAAAGCACGCTCGGGTTTTACGCCGTCCCATAAGTGAATTCGATAATGGTGAGCTCCGGGATGCGTCGGCTCGACCTGAAGCACTCCCTCGATTAGTGATTCGACCGCCTGGCGGCTGCCGATTCCATCTTGCCCCGCGTTCGACCACGCGATCATCGCGAGCCAGGCGCGGGCGTCGATATCGCCGGGGAACTCCTGAACGATTGTCTCGTATCCCGTCAGATGTCCTTGCCTCCGCGATTTGTCGTCTCCCGATTCGCGGTATTGCGCTTCCATCGCGCTCAGATACAGCCGTTCGCGGCGGCTCGGCGGATTCTTGGCCGCGACCTCGAGCGCCTTTTTGAGGAACCCCTTGGCGCGTTTGGCGTTGTTGACGTTCGACATCGCCATCCCCCAATACGCCGTCGAACAGTTCGGGTCGTACCACGCCGCCTGACGGAACGAACGCTCGGCTTCCAGATAATAAAAGGAATGAAGTTGAGCAACGCCTTGATTGATGAACGCGCGGGCGTCGTCGCTTTTCGTGGTCGCCGCGAAATCGACCTTCCCCATTCCCTGCATGATCCGCGCCTTGCGTCGCGGCCCCGCGTTGAACGCCTCGCCGTGCACCGAGTGCCCCGCCGCGGGGGTCGCGGGATCGGTCTCGCTCGCGGGAAGCGTCGCCTTGGCGGGATCCTGGGCGTGCGCCGAACCGAGCCAGAGCACCAGGAAACCGATCCCATACGCGGTTGTGCGAACAACGATCGACGAACGTTTCATAATTCAGAACTCTCACATCAAGGTGTATTCCGTCGTCGACGCCGGGCGGGTTCTGGAGGAATCGACGCGGCGGTCGATTCGCCACGACCGAGGCGGTCGCGCACCGGGCT
>JAKBCQ010000878.1 GCA_021807585.1 Planctomycetota bacterium
CCGAAATCGGGAGATGTACCGTTAAATGTCAAGAATCGTCGTCCGCGTATGACGGTTTTTTCGATTTCGGTCCTTTCCGGTCCAATGATCGTCTTCTCTTTCATCGCTTCCGAAACGCGCGCACCCCGATCGCACATCCGAATCAAACAGAGCCTCACATGTTCGATCCAGATGATTCTTCCGACGGAAATCGAGTTCTCTCCGACTCAACCTCTCTTTCGCATCTCGTTTTGTTATGATTGATATATTATGTCTTTATATCGTGTCGCCGGCGATTAATTGCCGGAGCGACACGATATCGCGACGCGACCTCGACTCTCAAAGCCAAATCACTCGCTCCCGTCCTCGCGACTTTACGGTCGCGACGGACGGGATCTCGCGACGGGTTCCTCTTCTCTGTTCGGCGCCAGACCGAACGTCCGCGCCATCAGCAACGCCGCCTCATAGAGCGGAAGCCGATGAATCGCCGCCCACAGATCCAAAACGTTCCCCTTCGATCCGCATCCGGAATCAAAACACTGATAAATGTTCTTATTAAGATCCACTGAGAACGTCCGGCCTCCCGTCGAAGCGTCGCCGTGAACCGGACACGGACCCCGCATCACGCCGCCGCGAACCCGCATCCCCGTCTTCAAACGAAGATGATCAAGAATGTCTTTAATGTCAATCTGACTACGTAAATACTCATAATCAATGAAGGGTCGCTTCGGCTCGACGCGACCCCGCTGTTTCTTGACCGAACCCTCCGCGGATGCTACATTGGATTCGACCGTGGCGACCACTTTTTTGTCGGGCTCGTCCCGATTGTGGCCCGCGGTCTTTTTGTTTTTCGAAGGCCTCGGATCGGTCGAGAAGCGGCGATCGACCTCGGGTTGATCGATCTCAAGCGACGCGGTCGGATCGACCGAAGCCGTCGACGTCGCTCGGGCGTCGATCGGCTCGAGCCGCTTCGATTTCGACGTCTTGACCGACGTCGCTCGGGCGCCGTTCGGCTCGGTCTTCGCAGCCGACGCCGGATTGTCCCAGGGGAAATGGTTGTCGTCCCACGGTTGGTTCGATTTCCAGACCGCGTAGACCAGGTGGAGCAACTTTCGCATGCAATGGCCGATCGCGACGTCGAAGCGTTTGCCACGCGCGATTTGACGGGCGTACAGAACTCGACACGCCGGGTTGTATCGGATCGCCGTTCGCGCCGCGTTCCACAACAAATGTCGAACGAGGTCGTTTCCTTTCCTCGACATATGAGCCGACTCTTGGCGGTTGGGTCGACCTTGTTTGTCGGTCCCCGATTCGGCTCGTTCGGGGAAGATTCCGAAATAGTTGACGAGAGCTTCGGGAGACTTGAATCGATCGATGTTCTCGATCTTGGCGACGAGGACCGCCGCCGTCGTCGGGCCGACGCCTGGAATAGTAACTACATGATTATATGCGCCGATCGGCAGATCGTTCAACGCTTTCTCCAAGAGATCCTGAGCGTCTTTTACAGACGCCATGGCGAATACGACGTCCGCGACGGCGCGTCGAACGAGTTCCTCCGCGACCGGTCCTCTGAGCGTCCCCACCGAACACCGCGCCGCTTTTTGCACGGCGACGGCCTTTTCGACGGTGAGATAAGGGATTTTCCTGAGTTCGTCGATCTTCGCGGCGACGATTCGTTCGGGAGTCGGATTGAGCCT
The DNA here is from genome assembly GCA_021807585.1 of Planctomycetota bacterium. Lineage (GTDB taxonomy): Bacteria > Planctomycetota > Planctomycetia > Isosphaerales > Isosphaeraceae > JAKBCQ01. The sequence goes on from JAKBCQ010000878.1 coordinate 1,677, forward strand.
CAGGAGCTTGAGAACGAACCCGGCGCAAATATCCGGGAAGACCGATTCGATCTCGGGAAAGGTGCGAGCCACTTGGTTGTGCAGTCGATTTCGGCTTCGCGTAAGTTGTTTGGAATGGGCTTGCAATCGACCTGCGACTTCGCGCAAGACAAGCATCTGTGGCGAAGAGGCCGGTGAGTTTTCGACGACTTCGACGACGGCGTAACGCGCCATGGCCGAGCTCTCAGTTTTGTCGGAGACGCTTTTGGGGAAATGGGCCTTGTGATAATGCTTGTTTCGGACGGGGTCGCCGATCGAGACGGTCATCGGCGGTTCGATCGAGCGAAGAAACGATTCGAGGTTGCGAGAGTATTGTCCCGCGGCGTCGATTCGGACGACGAATCGAGCTCGAGGATGTTGATCTCTGAGTCGATTGATACAATCGCGCAAAACGTTATAACCGTTTTGATTCTCGTCGAAGTAGAAGGACTTGGCGAGGGGACGGAGGTTTTGATCGAGGAAAGCGACGTGATGGCAGTACCTGGCGGTGTCGATGCCGACGCCGACGACATCGACGTCTTGAATCGGTTTCATGATGATCTCCGAAAAGATTAGCGGTATCGGATTGATGGATGATGTGTTATGATGACGAGTGTGAGCCGCCTCCGCTGATCTTGAGTAAGGGCGATCCTTGTGATGAGCGGTCAAAGCCGCAATGATGTACCAAAGCCTCTGGCTCAAGACGGAGGGATCAATCTCCCGAAAGTGGTCAAAGCCACGAAGGGCGAATAAGAACTCCTCACAACACATGGACCGTTAACACGAATCGATCCAAAAAAAACATACAAGGGCGGACCTCCT
>JAKBCQ010000879.1 GCA_021807585.1 Planctomycetota bacterium
TCCTCGACCTCACGAGGATCTGGGGGGCGTTTTGCCGTTCGCCAAGAAGCCCGCGGCCGCTCCCGCAGCGACCCGAAACGACGGAGCGTGACATCATGGCGACCGCACACCAAAAAGGTTCAAAAATGAATGTATCTTCCAATGGATCGAACGGCGACGCGCTCGGCCTGATCGAGACGAAGGGGCTCGTCGGCTTGATCGAGGCGACCGACGCGATGCTTAAGGCCGCGAACGTGACGCTCGCGGGACGCGTGGGCATCGGCGCGGGGTATGTGACGACTCTCGTCAAAGGAGACGTCGGCAGCGTCCGCGCCGCGGTCGAAGCCGGCGCCGACGCCGCGTCCAAGGTGGGCGAACTCGTCGGGGCTCACGTGATTCCCCGCCCCGATCGGACGATCCTCGAAACGTACGTCAAGTGATCGAACGTAAGCGTTCTTTATCGACGGTTGATCCGAAGCGGACTCGGCTTCGCATCGGCGAGGCCAAATCGCATGTTCGCATCTTATGAATTTGAAAGGGTGACGACCGTGAATAACGGCTCGGCGATCGGCATGATCGAGACGATGGGGCTCGTCGGCCTGATCCAGGGAATCGACGCGATGCTCAAGGCGGCGAACGTGACGCTCGCGAGCTCGGTAATCAAGCTCGACGGCGGGCTCGTAAGCGTAATGGTTCAGGGGGACGTTTCAAGCGTTCGCGCCGCGGTCGAGGCCGGCGCCGACGCCGCGGCGAGGGGGGGCCAATTGATCGCGGCGCACGTGATCCCCAGACCTCAAAACGTCGTCGTTCAAACATTCATCGGCGGCTGACGTTCTCGTTTCGGGAGATGTAACCTTGAAAATCCTCGTCGCCAATCTCGGCAGCACGAGCTTCAAGTATCGGCTTTACGACCTGGGAGATCCCGCCGAACCGCTCCTCGCCAAAGGCTCGGTCGAACGGATCGGGTCCGATCAAGCCAAGGTGACGATCTGGTCGCCCAAACGCCAGATCGACCTCGTCGAGCCGATACCCGATCACGCCGTCGCGGTGAGCATTTGCCTCGAACAGTTGACCGACCCCAAGCTCGGCGTCATCGAAAGCGAGGCCGAGATCGCGGCGATCGGCTTCAAGGCGGTCCACGCGGGTAAAATCACGGGCGCTCATCGCATTACGTCTAAATTATTAGATGTTATGGACTCGTTCGCCGAGGTCGCGCCGGCGCACAATCCCCCTTACATCCGTGCGATGCGCTCGCTCGCCAAACGCTTCCCCGACCTACCTCTGGTCGCGTCGTTCGAAACCGGCTTCCACGAAACGATCCCCCAAGCCAATAAACGTTATGCGATCCCCGACGAATGGGCGACGCAATTCGGCGTCGTCCGCTGGGGTTTCCACGGAGCAAGTCATCGCTACATCGCCGGCCGAATGAGCGAAATTCTCAATCGCAACGACATGAAAGTCATTTCATGTCATTTGGGAGGAAGCTCGTCGTTGTGCGCGATCAGGAACGGGAAGTCGGTCGCGTGCAGCCTGGGGATGAGCCCGCAATCGGGGCTGCCGCAGAACAACCGCGTGGGGGATTTCGACGTCTTCGCTTTGCCGCTGTTGATGCGTGAGACCGGGCTTCCGCTTGAGAAAATTCTCGATACGCTCGCGAATCGCTCGGGCCTTGAAGGGCTAAGCGGAACAAGCCGCGACCTCCGCGACATCGAAACCGCGGCGCATCAGGGAGACTCCCGAGCTCGACTCGCAATCGATGTTTATATCGCGTCGATACGTCATTATCTCGGGGCGTATCTCGTCGAACTCGGCGGCGCCGACGCGATCGTCTTCACGGGAGGAATCGGCGAAAACTCCCGATGGATTCGCGAGGGGGTTTGCCGCGATCTCTCCTGGTTCGGGATCGAGCTCGACCCCGAACGCAACGCCGCCGCGAAAGATGAATCGGTCGTATCAAGCGATCATTCGCGCGTTCAAATTTGGACAGTTCCCACGAACGAGGAAATCGTCGTCGCTCGCCAGGCGCGCGACCTACTGGCCTCGGGAGGCTGATCGATGTTCGTCGCCAAAGTGACAGGCGTCGTCGTCGCCACCCAAAAGGTCGCTTCGATGACGGGACGCAAGCTTCTCGCGGTCGAGCCGTACCGCGTCGACGAAAAGACGAGGGATCGACTTGCGCCTACAGGACGGACGTTCATCGTCGTCGACGCGCTCGGAGCGGGGCTCGGAGATTATGTTTTGATCTGTCAGGGATCGAGCGCCAGGCTCACCCCCGAGACCGAGAAACTCCCCGTCGACGCCGTCATCATCGGCCTCGTCGACACCGTCGACGTCGAAGGGCGAACGATTTATTCGAAACTGACGAATCACTAATCGAATACACACATGAGAAATTGCGCGTCGTTCCGATCGACGCTGGAAAACGGGAGAAGAATCGATCATGCAATTAAGCGAGGATCTTATTCGAGGCGTCGTTCAAGAGGTGCTGAGCCGGATCGGCGAGGTTGCGCAGGCGGAGACCGGCGCGGCTCGACCT
>JAKBCQ010000880.1 GCA_021807585.1 Planctomycetota bacterium
ATATCTAGAACACCCAGGGCGGCGCCGTGGGTTTATGATATCGCCTAACGCGGCGTAGCCGCAATCATACCAACCCGACGCGCAAGCGAGGGTCTTCTGATAATTGCATGAAAATTATCGATTGATTATTTGATCGGACCCTCGCTTGCGCGTCGGGTTAGTATAATAGAACATCTGTTCTCTCAAAGATGCGCGCACGGCGCGTAGAGGTTACAGACGAAGAGTCTAACACCCAGAGCAACGCCCTGGGTTACCTGGATATCTGTTATGCCCCTCTGGTACTGTTATGCCCTTCTGGTACGCCCTTTACCCTGCGATCCTCGGCGCACTTCGCGCTCGCGATCACTCGCCTCACGTCGCGGGCTTGCCCAAACTCGTCAATCGCTCGAGCAACGTCTTCCGCGACGCTCGATTCTCGCGATCAAGACGGTTGATCCGTTCGATCAGCCACGCCGCCGACATCGTCGAATCCCCGCCGACTCCCGACACAACCGGCGCCGTCGGTCGCGCCTCCGCCGATCGCCGCGGACGCTCCGGAACCCCCTCCGTCGCCCCCGACAATTCCGCATTCGCCGTCGTCGACGCTTGTTCATTCGCCGCTTGAACCGATTCCCGCAACCGCTCCGCATCCGCCGACGCTTGCTCATTCGCCGATCGAACCGATTCCCGCAACCGCTCCGCCGCCTCGACGTCCAATCGCGCCTGGACGCGCTTCTCTTTCAATAAATGCTTTTGTAATTCAGTTCTAAGAGTAACAATCTCTTCATCAATCTTCTCGATCCGTTCCAACTGGGCGCGCATCAGCTCGTAATGCTCGACCCGCGATTTTTGCACGAGTTCGACGATCGTCTGCTGAAACGACGTCTGACGACGCGCCAACTCGGACTGCGAGGATTGCATCGCCCCCATCATCCACGCCAGCAAAGTCTCCGCGGTCGCCCCCGATTGCAGCGCCGATAAGATCTCGACGGGCTCGGATCGACGCTCGATCAGCTCGGACGATTGATCATGACTCATCGACGTATGTGTTTGAGCGATAAATCGCTGTGCGTCGATCGTCGCGAGCGCGGTATGCGCCGAAGCCCCCAACATCGCGGCGCGCGGCCGATCGGTATAACGCGAAAGACGAATCTCATACGTGTAATCGCCGATCGATAACGTCGAACCGTCCGTAAGCGCCGTCGTCCTCGGCACCACGCGATCGTCGACCCGAACGCGGTCGCCGCCGAACACCACCAAATACGCCCCCTGCTCGCAACGTACCAATACCCCCTCGACACGCGATAAATTGGGATCGTCGACCCGCAATCCGCACGCCGACGATCGGCCGATAAAGATCAACCCGCTCGTCAGCTCGCTCGGTGGCGACGATCGATCCCGCGGCACGAGCGCGATCGAGACAAACGCCGAATTCCCGCCGCTGTCGGCCAACGGATTCGGCATCGGAGGACGTGGAAGCGTCTCGGCATGAAACGATCGATAAATGTCGTTTAGCCGCGGAAGTCGAAGCGCCGAATCGTCGATCTCCCCCTCGCTCCACGTCCGAGCCTTGACAATCTCGATCTTGTGATCGGCGATCTCAACCACGTCCCCCACCCGAAGCCACGCGATTCGTCCCGTCGTGTCCCCTGCCCTGTCGGCGACCGGCGGAAATCGCGTCCCCGTCCGGCTCGCAAGATCGACCGCGAACAAACCGCGACGATCCAGATGCAAATACAAATGCCGCGATCCCACCGCGTTCCGCGGAACCACCACGTCGCACGTCGAAAGTCGACCCACCACCGCGTGAGGTCGATTTAACGTAATCATATGACCGGGCGTATCCGGCCCTTCGACCCAAAGCGCCAGCTTCCCCCGCACCCACAGCGGCGGTTCGTCGGATCGGACTTCAAAACGGTCGGTCATGAGGTCGTTCCGCGGCGGCGCCGATGTCGACGCGACGATCGATCGCGCAATCGATACGCAATATGAATTAACATAGAATTTGGCATCGGCGTTCGATCATTTTTGAGCCGCGAGTTCCGTCTTGAGCGATTCCAACTGGGGCCGTTCCTCGATCTGAAGCCGGTCGGTAAAACCGAGCGTCTCGGCCTGTTTGAGCGCCGCGGTCGCCGCCGCCTTGTCGCCCACCCGCTCGTACGCCCGCGCCAGGTGATAATACACGATCCCCCGCGGCGTCGAACGAATCGAATCCTTCAAATCCGCGATCGCTTCCTCGTACCGCTTCAAACTGATCAATATCACCCCCCGCGTGTCGAGAAGATACTGATGACGGTCGTAATAATCGATCGCCTGTTCGACGATCTTAAGAGCCTCCGCGGGCTTGCCGAGATTCTCCGAAAGCGTCCAAGCCATGTTGTTCAACGCGCCGATGTTGCGCGGACTAATTTTGAGAATGTCTTGGTATATCTGAACCTCATCCTTGTAAGCCTTCTGAAAGTGCTCGCTCATTGCAACCTGCATCAACAGATCGAGGTTCGAAGGATCCGCCGTCCGCGCCTTCGACGCCAGATC
>JAKBCQ010000881.1 GCA_021807585.1 Planctomycetota bacterium
GAGCGAATTAGCGGTCCCGAAGCTCTAGAATATTGGAGAAACCGATGAACACAACACCGATGATCCAAACACATCAATTTTATCCATTCATCGCCGAAGAGCAAGCTAATGGTAATTCAACATCATCAAGTGAAACGAATCTAAGAAATATTGAGACGTGGCGTTCGGTTTCGGACGAAGTCTCTCGATTTAGCAATCTCCAATACGACTGGGACGGGTTGAACGCCGACGCGCAGGATCCGGTAATCGTCGAAACGGCGCTTCGGCTAATCGAACTTTTATCGAAGAATGGTTTCCCTCCTCCGACGACTTGGATCGCAACTCCCTCCGGAACGGTCGGATTTGAATGGCGTAAAAAACATTTCTATTACGAATTAGAGGTGGTATCGCCCGACCGTATCGAATGGATGAGAATAATCGGTCCGGAGGGAAAAGCCGAGCATGGAATCTGGGACGATTCTTCTATCTATCAAATCAGCTATTTCAATGTTTCCATTGATTCGAAGTGGCACGCCTCGGGGCTGTCCACGCGCCCGGCTCGAATTTGGAATTCGTCGGAAGCGAAAAACAACGTTCTCAAAGAATCGAATCTTACGAAGATCTGCGCGTAGATGAGAGGATCGAATCTTTGGAAAATCGAGATGCTCATCCAACTATCGAAAGAAATGAAATAATTCTTAGACGCATACTTAAAATACACTATCAACCAGATGTAATCGATTCGCCTTTCTCGGTTGAAACATTTAGACCTTCTTCCGCCGATGACGACGGATTGTCTTTTTTCCGTGAGAAATTCATCACGCCGTTCGAGTTGGCGAGCTCAGGTAATAAACCCGCGCATGATTATGTCGTGGCGAAATTTCTCGCCGGCGATCTATTCAACCTTGGATTATCTCTTAAAATCACCTACGAAGAAGACGACCTCCCGGGACATGTGGTTATTCCAGAATTAAGCAAATCCAATTACAAACGAAACAGAATTTTTTGCAAGGAAATTCACGCAACGTTGGCGAAACTCGCTCAATTGAACGTCGTCACGGATTTTCCTTAACGATCCTCATCAAGGCTGATCGACCGATCACGCCCGGCGATCGCTCCCCTCCCTTGTCCGCCCAAGGCCGAGCGATTACGATCGTCATTCAGGGAATCGACGTTCGGGAGATCGCTCCGATGAAAGACATCGAACGCGGGAAGCGTCGCGAATTCGGCCGAAAATCGGACATTCCGCTCGCCGCGATCCTCGATCGCTTCGAGGCCGAATGGCGCAACGGCCGGGAACCTCAAATCGACGCGTTCCTCGCCGATATCGACGAGGCGAATCGGTCCGAACTCGCGCTCGAGCTTGTCGCGCTGGAAATCGCGCTTCGAATCGATCGCGGCGAAACGCCGACGGCCGACGAATACCTGGCGAAATATCCCGGTTACTCCCGAGAAATCGGCAGGCTTTTCGCGCGTCAAATCTCGTCGGATGACGGACGGGCGCCAATCGCCTCCAAACCCGATCAGTCCGATACCAAACCCGCCGTAATCGATCACAAGCGCGCAGCGATCAATCACACGCCCGCGCCTTCTTCGAGTTCGCGGCGATCCGACTTTGAACGCGACCGTCAACTCCTGGTCGGCCTGCTCGCTCTCCAAAACGGCTTCGTCGATTGTAAAACGCTCGTCGCGGCGATCAACGAATGGATCGCCGATCGTTCGCTTGAACTTGTTGAGATCCTCCTGAAACGGGGCTCGCTCACCGCCAAAAGAATCGACTTATTAAAAGAACTAGCCGAAGAAAACCTTTCGATCTATGAAAACGACCCCGAGAAAAGCATCGCCGGATTGAGCTCGATTTTCGGTTCGACCCGCGAGATCGAAAGATTGGCCGATTCCGATCTCAAAAGGACGCTCGATCTGCTTTTGGCTGCGAATCCCTTCGCCAATCCTTCGGAAGTCGACGCGACGCCGTTTTTTGAGGTTCATATCTCGGATTACGGCGGCCGATATCGGATCGTCAGGCCGCTCGATCGAGGCGCGCTCGGCGAGGTCTTCATCGCGCACGACGCCGAACTTCATCGCCAGGTCGCATTAAAAGAAATTCAATTGTATCACGCCGATCGCCCCGATAGCCGCGCGAGATTCCTCCGCGAGGCCGAAATCACCGGCGGACTCGAACATCCGGGAGTCGTCCCCGTTTACAGCTTGGGAACAAACGACGACGGCAGACCTTATTACGTGATGCGCTTCATCCGCGGCGAATCGATGAAAATCGCGATCGACCAGATGCATAAAGATGTTTTTCTCGAAAAGGGATTGCCGACGGGCGCAGCTCCCGCGCCGTTCCGCGAATTACTCGGCCGTTTGATCGACGTATGCCATGCTTTATCGTATGCTCATCATCGTGGAGTGATTCATCGCGATCTGAAACCGAGCAACATCATGCTCGGCGAATTCGGCGAAACGCTCGTGATCGACTGGGGACTCGCGAAGGTCGTCGGCCGAGACGAAGCCGACGATTCGTCCGAGGA
>JAKBCQ010000882.1 GCA_021807585.1 Planctomycetota bacterium
AGGTCCTTCGATGAGCACGGATGCCTCGGGACAAACCGGCAGGCCGGGAATCAACCCCTGGTTCATCGCCGTCACCGTCACCCTCGCGACTTTCATGGAAGTACTCGACACCTCGATCGCCAACGTCGCGCTCCCGCATATCGCCGGAAGTTTATCGGTTTCGCTTGAAGAAAGCACATGGGTGCTTACAAGTTACCTCGTGGCCAACGCGATCGTCTTGCCCCTTTCGGGTTGGCTTTCCAATGTCATCGGCCGCAAACGTTTTTATTTGATCAGCGTGTTCGTCTTCACCGCGAGCTCGGCGCTTTGCGGCATGGCCACGTCGCTCGAATCGCTTGTCTTCTTCAGGGTCCTCCAGGGCCTTGGCGGAGGAGGCTTGCAGCCCTCCGAACAGTCGATCCTCATGGACACCTTCCCCGCGTCGAAACGAGGCATGGCGATGGCGGTATACGGACTCGCCGTGCTCGTCGCCCCCGTTTTGGGGCCGACCCTGGGAGGCTACATCACCGATAATTATAATTGGCGTTGGATCTTTTATATCAATCTACCCGTCGGCGCCTTGTCGCTCATTCTTAGCGGAATCCTCGTGCAAGATCCGCCGTATCTCAAAAAACAACGCGCGGCGTTCCGCGGCAAACCGTTACGGATCGATTTCATCGGCCTCGGCCTTCTTTCGCTCGGCCTCGCGTCGCTCGAAATCGTTCTCGACAAAGGCCAAACGCTCGACTGGTTCGGGTCGCCTTTTATCGTCCGATGCTCAATCATCGCCGCGGTTTGCATCGTCGCGGCGATCATCTGGGAACTGCGCACTCCCGACCCGATCGTCAACCTGCGATTGCTCCGCGATCGCAATTTCGCGGTCGCCGCGATCGGCGTGTTCTGCGCCTTCGGCGTTCTTTACGGCAGCACCGTACTGCTTCCACAGATGTTACAAACGCTGATGGGTTACTCGGCTCTCAACGCGGGGCTTGTGCTCTCTCCCGCGGGAATCGCCACGATGCTCGAAATGCCCGTCATCGGCATTTTGCTTTCGCGCGGAGTCGACGCGCGAAGGCTCATCGCGGTCGGCCTCGGAATCGTCGCCTTCGCGTGCTTCTGGATGTCGGGGCTCACCTTGGAGATCGCGCCGGGGCAGGTGATATGGCCCCGAATCGTACAAACGATGGGCGCCGGTCTCCTCTGGGTTCCGATCAATACCGCGGCGTACGCGTATATCAGTAAAGAGCAGATCAATAACGCCTCGGGGCTCTTTAATCTCATCCGCAACGAGGGATCGAGCATCGGCGTGGCGCTCGCGACGACGCTCCTGCAACGCCGTACGCAATTCCATCAGTTTCGCTTGTCCGAGCATGTTCACTCGTTAAATCCGCTCGCGAATCGACAGATCTCGGGGGCGGCTTCGTTCTTCGCGCGGGCGGGTTCCGATCCCGTCACGGCGCGCCGTCAAGGCCTCGGCCTCCTTTACGCCAATATGCAGCGACAAGCCGCGGTGATGTCGTATCTCGATATCTTCCAATTCTTCGCGGTCCTCTCGCTCCTCGTGATCCCGATGCTGTTTCTGATGAAGCGATCGGTCGCCCAGGGGGGAGAGCTCGCGGCGCATTAAACCAAATCGAACCGACGACGGTCGTCCCGCGATGCTCCACGCGGTTCAGCGACGAGACTCTCTCGACGCGAACCGACCCGAACACGGCCCGAAACATTCGGTTCATAGCGAACGGAATATTATTTCTATTTGTTCGCGGGACGATTTTCCGATCCAAGGATGGGAGAGAAACAGGATGCCGTCGAATCAACCGGTTTTCCGGATCATCACCGCGATCGCGCTCGTCGTCGCCGCGCGATCGACATGCCGGGGAGAGGATCTCTCCGAGGCGTGGCGGATCGCGGTCTCGGTCGATCAACGCCTTGAAGCGACCCGACACTCCGCCGAGGCCGCGGGACACGACCTCAAATCCTCCAAAGCCGCGCGGCTGCCGCAGATCCAAACCGTCAACTCGCCGACGTTCCTCACCAATTCGATCTTCCCCTCGTCCGCGACCGGAGGAGGCGCGGGCAAAGGAGGAGGAACGAATAACATGTTCATGCTTTCGGCCGTTGCGGGAACGGTTCCGCTGTACACGGGGGGACGGATTCTCAACACGATCGATCAGAATCGCGCCGAGGTGAACGCGGCCCGCGCCGAGGAAACGTCGACGACGCTCGACCTCAAATTCGACGTGGCTCAGGCGTACATCGGCGTTCTCCGATCGGGGCGTTCGGTCGCGGTCGCGCGGAGCAACGTCGTCAGCCTCGCGGCGCAAACCCGAGACGTCGACAATCTGGTGAAAAACGGTCGCGGCATTCGCAACGATCTGCTCGCGGCGCGAACGGCGCTGGCGAACGCTCGGCAACGAGAGATCCAGGTTCGCAACACTCTCGATCTGGCGTGGGCCACATATAATCGCTATTTATGTCGACCGATGAACACCGTCGTTCCGCTCGACGATCTCGCGGTCAATCTC
>JAKBCQ010000883.1 GCA_021807585.1 Planctomycetota bacterium
TTGCGGGGCCCGCGTATTATCCACGCGGAAACGGCGCCCGTGGGAACGCCGAATAAGAATACCCGGCCGAGCCGACCCGACTCCGCTAGCCGAAATCCCGAGGCGAGCCGTCGAAGTATCTCGTAATCAAATCAAGAAACTAAATACAATTTTAATATCAGCATAAGTTTGCAATCGCATCGGACGCGCGGGACTTAGGATCCCGTGGCGCAAGGCGTGAGGGTTCGAGTCCCTCCTCTCGCACTCGACATCGGACGACCGACGACCGATCTCGGTCCGAGGCCGGTCTCGCTTAACAACTTGTGGAACCGATTCGACTTTTTGGCGAAGAATTGATAAACGAGCGAGTTTGCGCGGATTGGGAGGGGGGTTTTCGGCTGCGAGATTGAAAAAATCGGCGCGGAACGGCGACGAGAGTCTTTGCAACTTTTCGGGATCGGGCATAGAATGAATTAAGGACCTCTCGTACTCCTCCAAGAATGGAGTGACGGCCATGTGGGCGCGCATCGGGCTGACGGCTTGTCTAGTCTTGGCGATGAGCTGCGGCGCCCAGGCTTGGCCCGACGACAGCGGCGGAAGCTCCCCGGCGCCCCCCGGCGACACCGGTGAAGACCCCCCCGTTGCGAAGGCCGGCGCCGCCCGAGCGGGACAGACCGCCGTCAAAGCCGCCGACACGCCCGCATCGCCGTTTGCGACAAACGGCGGGGGTTTCAATTCGATGGCGGCGAATTCGCCGATGATGCTCGCGAGGGGAGGGCCTTACGGTATGTCTCCGTACGCGTCTCCGATGATGTTCGGACAGGGTTTCGCGGGCGGATTCAACCCGTATGGTTACCCTTATCCTTACGGCGGCTGCGGATTTCGCGGCGGGTTCGGCGGACATCCTTTCGGCTTTCGCCCGTACTCCACACCGATTCCCCCCGCGCGATTCGGCGGAAATTGGGGGGTTCCGGGGCGCATCCAACGGTCGGCCGCGCCGCCAAGGCCCAAAACGAATCCAGTTAAAGCGCGCGATCTGTTGATGCGCGGCGATCGCCTCTTTCGATCGTCAAACTTGCTCAAAGCGCGCGAACGTTTTGAACAGGCGTATCAAGCCGACCCGACTCTCGCCGATACGCTTGTGCATATCGGTCAAATCGATATGATTCAAGGACGTTACGCCGACGCGGCGCAAAGCTTCCGCGACGCCCTCCAGGCCGATGAGGAGTGGATCTTCAACGCTCCCGACATCAAAGCCATGTATGTCGAACCCGCCGATTTCGACCGCCAGATCGCCAAGCTCGAATCGTACCTGCAAACCGAGCCCGACGACCGCGACGCCTGGCTCGTTTTGGGGGTTGAAAAATATCTCTCGGGCAAGACGAAACAGGCCGCGGATATCTTTTTACGCCTGAGCGAACGACGCTCCGACCCCACCTTGCATCTCTTGATCCAGGCCTCGACGCCGCAGGAAGACGCCCCGGTCAAAGCCAAATAATTAAGCGTCGTTTAAACGATCGCCAAAGCGTTCCGCCGCCCCGCTCGTCGCTTCGATCAGCGTGGTAAGCGGTCGCTCGTCCGTCCGGGCGGACGAACACGCGATCGTTTCGTCCGCGCCTTATTTGGTCGGAAACCTATGTCCGTTTTCAAGAAACAACAATTTGAGTTGATTTTGATGCGGATCGATCGAGGCGCCCTTCGGAATATTCGATTCTCGCTTCGCCGCCAAACCCGACGGGAACGATCCCGCTCGCGCGAACGACGCGAATCTCGGGTGCGGACGAGCGTGCTCGAACGCCGCGATCGCCTTCAAACGGTCGTACGCCTCGATTCGTAACAGCCGTTCATATGCGAGATATCGCGCATATTCGATCCTCGCGTGTTCATTTTGGGCGATCTTTACATGTTGAGAAATCACCGCCGCGGGGCGCGCGACCGAGGGCTGGGAATAACCGAGAACGACGGTGTATGATCCGCCGTAATAGCCGTCTCCGTGCGCCGTCAACACGTACGTTCCGGAAACGGGAAGTTCGACGACGGACGAATTCGAGCCGAGGTTGGCGAACCCGACGAATCCCCCCGGTCCGTTCAAATTGAACGTCACGTCGCTTGACGATCGGTAAAGCACCTGAAGTTGAACATGAGATCTTGCCTGCACGGTGAAAACATACTGATTCACAGCATATGGATTCTCGATCGTTCCCGAAACGGGTGCGTTGAGCGCGAGCGGAGCGACGACGGGGGTGACGTTATAAACCGAGAGGACGTAATTCCCCGTGCTCGCCGGCGCCGCGGTTGAAGCCTGAACGTCGATCGTATACGTTCCGGTTGCGGGAAGTATGAATCCGTTGATGAGAGCCGTCGAACCCGCGGTCGCGCTCGAAGCCGTTGCAAGGACGGTTCCGCTCGAATCGACGAGTTCGATTTGACCGAAGTCGAGACGCGGCGGGAACGCCGGAATCGGCCCTCCTCCGCCTGGATTGAGCGCCGCGGCGATCGATTCGCCGGCGGTCCCTGTCACAGG
>JAKBCQ010000884.1 GCA_021807585.1 Planctomycetota bacterium
GCAAACATAATAATGCGGCTCACCAGGAGGTTCGCCCTCGAATCCCGTCGAATATGCGGCTTTCTTTCCGGATAGCCTCTAATTCATGAATTGCTTGGTCGGAGGTTCGTCGTCCGGATCGTCGTGCGTTTGGTAGGGTCGGTCGCTCGATTCCGCGATGAAGTTCAAAGCGGTTTGAACCAGCGGTCGAATTCGCGTTCGACCGCTCCCTTGCGAATCGTCCGATACGCTCGTCCCGCGGCCAAGACCGGCGCCAGCACCGCGGTCGTCGCGACGTACATTTTGAGCAAGTAAATCCATGTGCTTACATTAATGAAAGTAACGACGGCGAGCGCCGAGAGGGTCGCCAGGACGACGTGAGGCTCGCACGCTTTCAGTAAGATCCAGGTAACGAGAGCGATCCCGCGCGCCGGAGGTCCCGGAGCGGGCGCCGGCGCGAACGCTCCCCCCCCTCCCCCGTCGACCCGAAACGATCGCGTTTCCTTCTTCATTCGTTGAAAAAACGCCTTATATCGACAATCGTTATGGATACTTAAAAAAAGCCTGCCGATCGCGATCAAAAAACCCGCGGCGGTCCAATACAACCCCCCCGTTCGTACCGCCAGGCCGAATCCGAGGCCGAAACCGACCGCGAGCGAGTCAAGATGATGCATCAAATAATCATAATAAACGCCGTCTAGGCTTTCCGTTCCGCGCCAGCGAGCCACCTGGCCGTCGACGTGATCGAGCCAGAACGCCGCATGAGCAAGCGCGACCGCGAGCACGAAGCCCGAACGGCTCCCCGTCGCCAGCAGAACCCCGCTCGCGATTGAAAGCGAAAGCGACCCGAGCGTCACCTGATGCGCCGAAATCCCCAACCGAACCGCGAGCCACGTTCCATAAACCGCCGAAGGCCGCGCGACGCGCCGCGCCAAAAGATTACCGATCTCACGATATCTCTCTTTATGAACGCGACCGCGGAGCGCCGCGAGAGTCGGTCGGTTCCGATCGATCGGCGTCGAGCGTTCCTCGGCGTTCATCGCGCCCCCCTCGTCGAGTTCGAGCCCGCCGAATCGAGCGTGATTTCCGTCGCGCTCAGGTCGTATATCTCATATCGACGCGTCACGCCGTCGCCGTCGGCGAGAAGCCGATGATAAATCGGTATATGGGAATCTAGCCATGGCTTCAACAGGATTCCCAATCTCGGATCGAATTCGACCGATCCCGCATGAACCGGAGGACACATGATAAAATGCGTAAACCGATCATTGCGTAGTTGATTAATAATATCTTTGTTAGTTTCGCCGCGCGTTCCCAAACCCGTCCGTCTTCTCCGTGCGAGTTCCATCGTGTACGGCCTGGGAAAGTAAAAACCGCGGTGATCCTGACCGATCAACCGCGCGGTTCGAGGAAGATTCCGATCGACCCACCGGCCGACGACGAACGTCGGCTCGACGCGCGCGAGATACGCCTCGACGCTCTCGAAACCGAGCACGACGTTCGCAATTCTGCGGCCGCGCGCGATCGCCCATGTCGCCTCGAATCCGAGGAGGGCGACGATGAGTAAAACCCAAAGCCGAGCCGCGATCGTCCTTCGATTCCAGTGATGAGCCGCGACATACGCCGTCGCGACGCTCCAGGGACCGACCGCGATCAAAATGAACCGCGTGCTCTGACGCTGCGTGAGACAAAGCCAAAAAAACGCGAATCCGAGCGCGACGAGCCCGAGAAGCTTTCGCTCGATCGAGTCGCGCCTTCGCGGGCCGATCAAGAAAAAAGCCGGGATCACGCATAAGAAAACGGGTCCCAATTGATGTGAAAAACTGTCGAAACGATCGGGGTCGAGCGTCATTGGAATTAAAGCTGTAATCACGTTTACGAAATTTACATGCATGGGGCGTTTGATCGGAGCGAGAACCTCGTCGATCCCCGAGCCGCCGAAGACGCCGCGGAAGAACGGATAAACAGGATTACCTGTATGATAATAAGCGCGTGCGTACCAGAACCCGCCGACGATCGCGATCGTCGCGCCGCACGCGAAAGCTTCGGCGAGCGAACGACGACTCGATCGTGAAATCGCTTCCAATGCGATCGCCGCGACGATCAATCCCGCCAAAACGAGCGCGGGATATTTCACTCCGATTGCGAGCCCCGCGAACGCTCCGACCAAAATCGAAGGCCGAAGTCCGGGCGCCTCGCGGCGTCGATCCCACGCCAAAATCGCCGCGTTCCCGAGCGCCGCGAGCGATACGTCGGCGAGCGGCGCCGACATTCCATTCGAAACCGCGGGAACCAAAAGCGCGATCGCCCCCGCCCATTCGGCCCTTCGGCCCAGGTACGGCCGGGCCGTCGCGGTTACGCACAGCATCAGCGTTACGCCGAACAACCACTGAACAAGCCGGCATCCCGTCGGACCCAGCGTCGCGAGCGCCATGGCGTACAACGATTCGGTGACGAGAGGATAAATCGTCTCATGTAAATCAGGTTCAAAAACAGCTTGATGTTCATTCAAGAAAATCTTT
>JAKBCQ010000027.1 GCA_021807585.1 Planctomycetota bacterium
TCGTGACGACGATTTGGCCGCCGAATCCGCTCCCCCAATCGCTCGTCACGGTGAAGGCGAACGAAGCGTTCGAAGCCGACGTTCCTCCCGATCCGGTCGAAGTCGAACCCGAGCCCGATCCCGTCGACGTTCCTGTCGATCCCGTCGAAGTCGAACCCGAGCCCGATCCCGTCGACGTTCCTGTCGATCCCGTCGAGCCGACGATCGACGCGTCGAACTCGATGTTCGAGGGGGTCGCGGTGGAATCGGCGGCGGCGATGAAGCCGAACGAAGCCGATCCCCCCGCCGCGATCGTCGCGTCCCAGGAATCGGGTTCAATTACATATTGATTTCCCGCATGGCTGAGGATCGTCGCGTTCCAGATCGACGAGATGTTCGGGGCGAAATCGAACGTGAGTGTCCAGCCGTCGACCGCGGTCGATTGCGAATTGTTGATCGTCATCTGAGCCTGGAAACCCGTCGCCCAGCTATCCGTGATCGAATAAGCGATCGACGCCGCGACGGGCCCCGCCGAAGGGGTCGCTCGATCCTCGAGCGAATCCCATTGAGGAATCCGTGAACGACCGCGACGGAGGCGGGGACGAGCATTTCGAGACAAAGCTTTAAAAAGTTTTGATGCGTAAATCATCTGGATGTGACGCCCGTTTGTCGCGACGCGTCCCGTCGATCCTGTTTTGCTGCTCGGATCGCGCGCCCTCGGTTCGGCGAAACGGCGAGGCGGACGCTCGGGCGCGATCCAAACGTTGTAACGGTTGCGATCGAGCGTTCGTGACTTCCGATTCGCGGATCGGCGAAATATCATCAATTTGATTCAAAAGAGCGTCACGCATACGCACGCCTGCACGCATGCGGGCTCGGTGTAAGTCGAGATGTCAGCTAAAGTCGAACACTTCGAGATCGCTCGATATTTCGTGGAGGCGAGCGGTGAGGTAGGCGCGGATTTCCTCGCTTGTTTTGAGCTGAAGGACGTGGTGTGCGAACCGCTCGGCCTGCGCCGTCGTCACCCGCGAGAGGAGCGCCTTGATCGTCGGCACGAACGCGGGGCTCATGCTGAAGCGTCTTAGCCCCATGCCGAAAAGGACGAGAACCGAACGCGGCTGTCCCGCCATCTCGCCGCACAAAGTGACCTGCGTCCCCGTTCGCTTGCACGCGTCGAGCACCATGCTCAACACCCGCAAAATCGCCGGGCTCAGCGGCTCGCATAAATGAGCCACTTTGGGATTATCGCGATCCGCCGCGACCAAATATTGAATCAAATCATTTGAACCAATGGATATAAAATCAGTTTCACGTAGGATGGCGTCGATACATACCGCGGCCGCGGGAACCTCGACCATCACCCCCGTCTTCACGTCCTCGCCGAACTCGACCCCCTCTTTGCGAAGGTTGCGCTTCGTCTCCTCAACCAATTTGTTGACGTACCGTAATTCCTCGAGCGTCGTGATCATCGGGAAAAGCATACTCACTTTTCCATGACGACCGGCGCGGAGGATCGCGCGGATCTGCTGTTCGAACAAGCGGGGATGCTCGAACGACAGGCGTATCGACCGCCAGCCCATGAACGGGTTCGCCTCATACCTGCGTCCCAGGTAAGGCACCGTCTTATCGCCGCCGAGATCGAGCGTGCGGATCGTCGTCGACTGATTGGGCGAGGATTCCAATACCTTTTTGTAATATTGATATTGCTCCTCCTCGTCGGGGACGTCTTGATGCGAGAGGAAGAGGAACTCGGTGCGATAAAGCCCGACTCCCGTCGACCCCACCTTGCCCGCGGCGTGCGCGTCGGCGACGTTGTTGATGTTCGCGAGCAGTTCGATCCGCGTTCCGTCCGAGCTGATCGCGGGTTGATCGCGGTTGAGGACGAGCCGATCTTTGAGATCGAAAAACTCGCGCTGCATTTTCCGATACGCCGCGGTCGTTTCGGAATCGGGGCGAACCAGAACGACGCCGTCGCGGCCGTCGACGATGATCGGGTCTCCCGAGGCGACCTCCGAGGTGATGCTCGCGACGCCTGACACCGCGGGAATGCCCCGGCTCCGCGCCAGGATCGCGGCGTGGCTCGTCCCCCCTCCGGTTTCGGTGACGATCCCGGCGATCGCGAAATCACCCAGACTCATCGCCTGGCTCGGTAAGATCTCGTGCGCCACCAAAATAACGGGTTCGCCGTTCGCCTCGTTCAGATCACGTCCCGCCATCGCCGCCAAAAACGGCGAACCGTCGATGCTAAGGTGCCCCACGATTCGCAGGATCACGTCGCGAATATCCGCCAAGCGTTCACGAAAGAATTCTTGTTCAAGCCCCGCGAACCGACCCACGTACTCCTGGAGAACAAGATGCAACGCCGAAGTGACCGTAAGACCCCGCGATTCGATCAAATGGCGCACGCGATCGCGTAGTTCAGGGTCGTTCACAAGCTGGATATGGCTTTGAAAGATCTCGGCCTTGGAATCCCCCACCTCCTGTGCGACCTTCTGCACAAATACCTTCAGTTCGGAGGCGGATTGTTCGAGCGCCGACTCGAACTGTGCGACCTCGGCGGGTATGAGCGCACGATCGCTGATCACCTGCGGCTCGCTCGGCCCTAGCCCCGAATCGATCCGAAAGGCGACTCCCACCACCACGCCGGGACTCACCGCGATGCCTTTATACATAAATTATCAGTCTAACAGCGTCTCCAGAGCCGAACAACGAGGCGAATCATGCCAACTTCGGCCGCTTCGGCGAAACGATACCATGAGAGCGCCCCTTCGCGAAACCTCCTCGTCGAAATCGATCTCAAAGATCTCGTCGAGCACGTACTAATACCGAGATAATGCAGCGGATACGACAAAACCACGGCGCGGTGAAATTGTCGTCTAGCGAGCGGCAGCAAAAACCGCGCCAAAACCAAGATCAGCCTGGCGAATGCTCAATCGGGCGTATCTTGGCGTCACACGTTTTGGGAAGATTGTCCGAAGGCGGCGAATGAATCGCAAGTGACGACTTGGTCGCGTCGACATTTGAACGAAAATGCGTTCGCGGCGACGATCGAATCCGGGGCGGACGATGACGAGAAATCCGTTCGGCGAAATCTCTTGGGAGAGGATGTTTCGAGCCGTGGAAAAGGTACGTGATCGTTTGACTCGCGTCGCGGCCGCGTTGGACCGGGCGAGCATCCCCTACGCGGTCGTCGGCGGAAACGCCGTCGCCGCGTGGGTCTCACGAGTCGACGAGGCCGCGGTTCGAAATACGAGAGATGTTGATATACTAATCCGAAGGTCCGACCTCGACGCGATCAAGAGCGTTCTGGCCGATTCCGGATTCGTTTATCGACATGTTCGAGGAATCGACATGTTTCTTGACGGCGCCGACGCCAAGGCTCGAGACGCGGTTCATATCGTCTTCGCGGGCGAAAAAATTCATCCCGGCGACGCGATCGCCGCGCCCGACGTCGACGAGATCGAGCGGGTGAGCGGGTTCCGGTTGATCGGCCTCGACGAACTCGTCGCGATGAAACTCACCTCTTATCGCGACAAAGATCGCATGCATCTCCGCGATCTCATCGACGTCGGCCTGATCGATCGCGATCGGCTCGATCGCTTGCCCGTCGAGCTCGCGCCCCGACTCCGCGAGCTTCTCGATCATCCCGAGGAATAACCGAATACATGAATAATCAATATGAATAATCAATATGAATTATCTAGATATTGGTGATTCATGCGTTTTGGTTCGACGCTCGCGATCGGCCGGCTCGTTCGCGAACGCGCGGGATCCCGACACGGCAGATCACCTCGGCTCTCGGTTCTTTTTCGGTCGCTGTCGCTTCGCCGTGGTCGTGGTCGCGATCCGAGGTTGAGAATCGTCGTTCGCCGTGAACATTTGAGGCCGAGAAGGCGTCCAAACGGTTATCGTCGCTCATCATCCGAATCGATCCTTTTGGGAAGTCGTCCGATTGATCGGGGGTTAACTTTCGATTCGCGATTTTGCGAACCGTCGCTGCTCGCCCGATGTCGAGTGTGTGCGCGGCTTTATCGTGGGTCCGCGTCATGCTTCCTCTTGTGCGCGAGGTGATTTCGGCGATCGGGCCGTCGTCGCGTCGTTCACACTTATGAGGACTGTAGTGATCTTATCGGTTCGGCGACGATGTGAACTCAAGCCGGTCTTGTTTGGTCCGATTGGGATCGCTAAGTTACTTGGAACGAAGGCGCCGTCGCCAAGTGGTAAGGCAGAGGTCTGCAAAACCTCCATCGCCGGTTCAAATCCGGCCGGCGCCTCTTCATTTCGGCACGATCCCGAAGGATCGCCGAGTCACAGCGGCCCCCGGCCTCAGATCGTCGTTTACCGTGACACGTTCCAACCGACGCCGGTGATCGCTTGCTCAATCGCGTCCCGAACGCACCCCGCCGCGCTCCAGAACCCGCGTCGCCGCGGTTTTCGAAAGCTGTCGCTTATCAAGATCATCGTGCATCAGCAAGATCTCACACGTTGCGATGCCCGGCTGAACCGTCTTGGCCTTGATAAAGAGCGTGATCTCGCCGTCGCCGGGCGCCAGACGAGCAATCTCGGGAAAGCGGATCAACCGTTCGTCGGGTTTAATCATCGCGTTCTTTTCCGTTCCCGCAGTCTCGATGTCCTTCACATCCTGGGTGAAATTCTCGGAGAGCTTGGCGTTCACCAAAAGGTGCGTCGCCTCACGCGTGCCGTTGTTGCGAATGCGAATTTCATATGTGACAAAGTCTCCCACATCGACGACGCGAAGCGGATCCTTCACCTGGAAATCGACGTCGGCGATCCCCTTCACGTCGGTGTCGATCGTCGCTTTGTCATGAAGCGAACCGTCCCCTTTGGATTCCACCGCAACCTGATAAAGCTGCACCCCCTCAAGCCGAACCTGGAACGAAAAATTGAGCGATTGGCCCGGATCAAGCTGAGGAATCGACCAGAATAGACGTCGATCGTAACGATCGTATTGCGCCCCTCCGGGCTGAATCACTCGGCCTCCCGAAGGCAGATTCGCATAAACTTTGATGTTACGCGCAAGCGCCGTCCCGGGATTCGAGACGACGATCCGATAAACCGCGGTCGTATCGGTGAACCGCGTCGCGGGCCCCGTTAAATTGAGCGCGAGACGGGGCGCGACGACCGTCACGGGTTGAACGCTGCGCGCCTCGGGAGCAATCGTAATCACATCCGAACTCGTCGCGACGACTTCGCACGATTGTTCGCCGTCGCGTGAGGCGTTCACATATAAAGGATCAAGTTTTACTCGATCACCGGCTTTGATGACGGGGATCGTTTGTTTGAGCTCGGACCCTTGATCGTGTTTGAGCCCCGCCGAGAGCTTGGCGACGACCGAGACGTTCCGCGCCGGCCCCGTTCCCGGATTGGACACGGAAACTTGAATGACGATCTGACCTCCCTTGAGGATCTTCGTCGCCGAGACGGTTTGTTCGACCTTGAGTTTCGGCTCCTGTACGAGCGTACGCGATCGACATCCGGAGATCAGCGTGACGGTCGCCGCGTGATCAAAAACCCCAACCTGGATGGGTTTCACTTTGACCAGAATCACTTTTTCAGCGCCGACGGCGAGCGTGCCAAGACGCCAGACAAGACTTCGGCCGGCGGGTCGCGCCGCGGGTTGACTGTCAAGAAACTCGAGCCCTTGCGGTAGATCGTCGCGGACGACGACTCCCATCGCATCGCTTTCGCCTCGATTGCGAACGACGACTTTCAGGGTCGTCGTTTGATTCAAATTGACGACGCTAGGCGAGACGACGTCGACGGTTACGCCGACATCTTGCTTTCCTTCGGGGAGTTTGTCATCGGCGAGGATTGTGGATTGAGCGTTCGGTTCGTCGGCGGCTGACTCGGAGAGAGGAGGGGTCGTGCGTGAGCGATCGACTAAGCCTGCGGAAGGCGAGAGGGGAGGCGGCGGATTGTCGACGCGTTGGACCTGGGGATCGGTCGGCGGCGCCTGGATACCCGTTGAGCCTCTCCTGTTTGGTTTCGAGCCCGGCGCCGGGTCGTCGTCGGGGGGCGATTGAGCTTGAGCTTCGAGCGGCTCGGCGGGCGCGTTCTCTCGGTTTCCCGGCGGGGAGAGATTCTGGTCTGCACCGGCGGGGCTGGACGGGCTGCTTTCCGCCGGAGGGGGCGATATTTCCTGGGGTGGGATGAGATTTGCAGGGTCGACCGGCGGCGGAGGCGCGATCGCCGAACCGTCCGAGGGCGCCGCGGGGGGATTTCCCGCGGGGGTGTCGTTCCCGTCGGGTCGCGCCTTGGCCAAGCGGACAAAGCAGGCGATCGCGAGGATGATCCCGAACCAAGTGATCCATTCGCGGCGCATGGGTTTAAGCTCCCCTCCTGGGAACGTCCCCGATCCTAAAACGATCGCGTCCATAAGGCGGCGTTTGTTACCAGATCGTTCGAAATCGAGAAAGATCAAATTCCGCGACGCATTTTTCCCGCGATCGATCGGCCGAAACAGAGATAAAGATTTTTTTATGCTGCTTAAGGGCTTGAGAGGGGGAATCGCCCTTCGCGCATTCGGCCGAAACGATCATAGTTCGGCGGGGCCGAGGGGGGCGGATCGATCGAGGGAACGACCGCGGACGTTTGCGGAGTCTTATGAAGCGATGCGATATATTCCCGAACTCGACGCGGTAAGAGGGATCGCCGCGATTATTATCGTACTCTTTCATGTACGATTTATGGGAATGTTTCCACTTTGGGGAACGGCGGTCGATCTGTTCTTCGTGTTGTCGGGGTATCTGATCACGACGATCATTCTCGAAAAAGGGGGAACGCCCGGATTCTTCAAGTCGTTTTACGCGCGGCGCGCGCTGCGCATCCTGCCGATTTATTATCTGACGTTTCCGGTGTTTCTGATCGTCAATCCGTTGTTGCCTCATCCTTCTTCGTTGCGGCCGTTGCCTTATTATTTGACATACACTCAATTCATTCAGGGATATTGGTTCGGCAAGATTCCTGAATTCAGCATGCATTTTCGCCACACCTGGACGCTGGCGATCGAGGAGCAATTTTACCTGATCTGGCCGATCGTCGTCGTGGTCATGGGAAGGCGGTTGCTGCCGATCGCGATCGCGCCGTTACTGTTCGGTCCGTTTTTCATGAGGATCGCCGGCTTTTTTCCGCATTTGCTTATAACAAGATGTGACGGGTTGGCGCTGGGCGCCCTGCTGGCCTGGTTTTTCGACGTCGCACGGTCGAACGAGACGCTTTCAAAACGATCTCGATATATATTTATGTGCATTGCTATTATGGCTTATACGGGGTCGTGGTGGCTCGACAAGGGGGTGGGCCGGATCGCTTCGATGTATTTCAGCCCCGATCGCGTGGTTCCGATCGTCTGGTCGTGGATTCAATTGAGAATCGCAGTAATGTTCTTTGGTATTACCGGGTTACTTATTTGCGCAACGGGGGAGAGCTGGCTTCGTCCGTTGCGGTTGAAGCCGTTGATTCGGCTGGGGCGGATCAGTTACGGCATATATTTATATCATCCGCTTGTCGGGGTGGTATTAGGGCTTTTTCTCAAGGCGTTTCATCGGCACGGGACGGCGTGGACGGACGCGCTTCGGATCGTGTTGTGCGTGGTCGTTTCGGCGCTTTCATGGCGTTTTATCGAGGCGCCGATTCTTCGATTCAAAGACAGGTTTCCGTATCGCGATCGCGCGTCTGTTCCGGCGGGCGTCGTACCTCGGCCGGCTTTTGCGCGACTGTCGAAGCGGGTGAGGGAGTCGGTATCTCGTGGGGCGATCGGGAGTGATCGCACGTCGCTTTGATCCGAACGCCACATGCGGCGTCCTAAGCTGGAATCGACGAAACGTTCGGTGGTGATCGATGCGGCGATCCATGCGGAACTGAGACGGTTTGGGAAACGATTTGAGCGGATGTGGACGCGTGGGATGATCCTCGGACAGAGAGCACCCTGGGCGATAGCGGTTAGGGCTTCTCGAATTCGATCCAGCAGCGGCGGATGATATCGAGTTTGCGGACGACGGTACGACGTGAGACGCCGTGGCGTTGGGCGATTTCATGGTCGGTGTAACCTTCCATTTTATCGATCGCGATGCGACGGAGGTTTTCGTCGGGGAGTCGATCGAAGAGGAGCTGGAACTGCTCGGCCATGAGGACTGCGAATTCGGGTTGGGGGGCGTCGCCGACGAGATGGTCGAGTGAAGCCTGTTGAAATGCGCCCGGTTCGACGATCGACGGCGAGAGGTCGGCTTCCATGACGACTTTTCCGCCTCCTCGTTTGACCCTCCTTTCGTGTTTGATCTGATCGACGAGCTTTCGCGCGGTGATGACGACGAGCAATCTCCAGAGGTCGTCGCGATCGCTCAAGTTGGGAAAACGACCGCGTGAGGCGCCCATGCAGATGCTTTTGAACGCGCTAATCGCGGCGTCTTCCTCGTCGGCCTCGGCGCTGATTTTGGGGGCTTTGCGTAGTCTCTTGCGTGCGAGTTCGACCAATCGCTCGTAATAGCGATCCCAGATGCGCTGAACGGCGTCTTCTCGTCCGGCTTTCAAATCGACGATCCAGTTCGTCACCGAGCCGTCGTCCTCGGTCTTCATTGGAGTCTCTCCTCCGCACCGTCGCGGCTTGCGTCCGATTTTTTTTCACCGCCGAACTTCTTATTCGTAATGCAGTTGTGTCGATTCCTGGGGGCGATTCTAGATCGATTCGGAAAATCCGTGTCTCATTTTGGGCGCGAACGAAGATGTCACTATTAGATCGTGTCGATTGTCGATGGTTGATTATACAAGCTTGAAGAACGGCACGCGACACTTTCGATATGGATGTTTGAAGAAATCGTGGGCGACGGTCGCCGCCGGGCGACTTCGGCCCGGTCAATATATATGGATATATATTAGGTTATTTATAGGATCTGTCGATCGGGAATGTGACCGGAGTCGGCATGAACGTGATTGTCTGTTTGCGGTTGCGGCGTATCGGCACGAATCGCACCCAGGCTTTTTGCTGCGAGTGCTCGCATCGGCCGAAGCGAGAGCGAGTGCGGACTTTGTTTCTTCGATGAGGAATGGACGCTACCGGGCCGCTTGATCATTCGTACATCGAGAGAGAACCGTTTGGGAGAGAAATCGAACCGAGGGGTAAGATCGCTTCGTACTGAAGTTAATATTTCCGTCCGAGTCGTTCCGATCGCCGCGCATCCGGAACAGAGAACCGCGGGATCGGCTCGACCGGGCGATGAACAGCCGTGAGCGCGCGGTCGTCTTGCGCATCCCAAGACGATCGCGTTCGCTCGCGGCGACTTGATCACCCACTTGGCGAACGAGGCCGGTTTGATTAAGTTGGACTGCGGGTCGGTTTTCCTTCCGTTTCTCGGCGTGAGCCGTTCACACCACGAATCGACCGCCCATCACGCGAACTGAATCAAGCCGACGATGCTCGAACAAACGACGGATTCTCATGTTCCCGGTCGATCACGTTCTGATACGATTAAGCGGGGCGACTCTCGCGCCGCGCACCGCGGTTTGCTCCGCGCCACGGGGGTACGCGACGACGATTGGGATAAGCCGTTCATCGCGATCTGCAACAGTTACATCGATATCATTCCCGGCCATGTTCATTTGCAAGAAGTCGGCAATTTTGTGAAGGAATGCGTGCGCGCCGCCGGCGGCGTTCCGTTCGTGTTCAACACGATCGGCGTCGACGACGGGATCGCGATGGGGCACGCGGGGATGAAGTATTCGCTCCCTTCGCGTGAGTTGATCGCCGACTGCGTGGAGACGGTGATCGAGGCGCATCGATTCGACGCGATGATTTGCATTCCCAATTGCGATAAGATCGTTCCCGGCATGTTCATGGGCGCGATGCGAGTGAACATTCCGACGATATTCGTTTCGGGGGGGCCGATGGAGGCCGGGCGGACCGAATCGGGTAAAACGGTCGATCTGATCGACGCGTTTGTCGCTTCGGTGCAGCGTCAGAACGGAGCGATTTCGGCCGAGGAGCTCGACGAGATCGAGCGCGCCGCGTGCCCGACGTGCGGCAGTTGCTCGGGGATGTTCACCGCGAACAGCATGAATTGCCTCGCCGAGGCGATCGGCATGGCTCTTCCAGGGAACGGC
Source organism: Planctomycetota bacterium (assembly GCA_021807585.1). Lineage (GTDB taxonomy): Bacteria > Planctomycetota > Planctomycetia > Isosphaerales > Isosphaeraceae > JAKBCQ01. The sequence continues at coordinate 10,093 of JAKBCQ010000027.1, forward strand.
ACGATTCTCGCCACGTCGGCCGACCGGAAGGATCTCTACCGCCGCGCCGCGGCGCGGATCGTCGCGATGGCTCGCGATTTTACGCGTCTGGGCCCCGGCCACGGCTTATTGCCGCGCGAGATCGCCTCGCTCGCGGCGTTTGATAACGCGATGATTCTGGATATGGCGATGGGGGGGAGCACGAATACCGTACTTCATTGCTTGGCGATCGCGCACGAGGCCGAGGTTCCGTTTACACTTGAAAGAATCAACGCGCTTTCGCGCAAGACTCCCAATATTTGTAAAGTCGCGCCTTCGGGCAAGTATCACGTCGAGGACGTCGCTCGCGCCGGCGGGATTCACACGATCCTGGGGGAACTGGCGCGGAATCGGCCAGGTTTGCTCGATCTTTCGTGCAAAACGGTGACGGGAGAGTCGCTTGGCGAAAACATCAACAAATATGATGTCCGGAGCGAGCAAGCGACCGGACTCGCCGAGATGTGGACGCGGATTCGTCCCGGAGGCGTTCGCTCGATCGCGGCGTGGACGGTTCCCTCGGTGGGCGAATCCGCGAGCGGCCGCGGGGGTTCATCGCAATCGGCGACCGCGACGCTCGAAGCCGATTCGGCGGTTGATCGAGCGTCGAAATCGGGCGACGGATTCGACGCTTACGATGTGATTCGCACGGTGGAAAACGCCTATTCTCAAGAGGGGGGGTTGTCGATTTTGTACGGCAATCTCGCTCCCGCGGGATCGGTGGTGAAGACCGCGGGAGTCGACCCCAAGATGCTCGTTCATAACGGGCCGGCGGTGATTTTTGAGAGCGAGGTCGATGCTTACAACGGGATCGTCTTCGGCAAGGTGAAGGCGGGCGACGTCGTCGTGATTCGTCACGAGGGCCCCAAGGGAGGGCCTGGGATGCAGGAGATGCTCGCTCCGACGACCGCGATAAAGGGAGTGGGTTTGGGCGATCGGTG
>JAKBCQ010000028.1 GCA_021807585.1 Planctomycetota bacterium
GAGTCGCCGCGGTCGATTCCAAGCACCGACGCGACGGCGAACTGGTGGCGACCGACGAACGATCGCGGGTTTGATCACGGGTTGATTCGATCTCAAAACAATCACGTATTGCTATGTGAACTTATTATCAAAGCGATCGGGTGCGGGCCATGAGCGCTTGCCGGCTGTTGAGAATGAAGCATTTGTGGATCGCGGTCGCGGTTTGTTTGTCGGCGATCGCTCCGGGTCGGGTATCGGGGTTCGACGATCCCGCGGTTGAGCTTTCGGACGAGGAGCTCGTGCGGATCGAGTCCGACGCCCGCGCGCAGGCGGACGAGGCGGATCGGCTTTTCAAGCTTCGCGAGTTCGCGGCGGCGATCCCGCTTTACGACGCCGAACGCGTCTCGCGGGCTTTGTTGAAAGATCCGCGTTACGAGGCGTACGCGGTGCGAGCGATCGGGCTTTGCCGCGGCGAGCTCGGCGAGTACGAAAGCGCGATCGAAGCCTTCGGCGCGGCGGCGGCGATCGACGCCAAGCGCGGGGATATCGGCATGCAAGGATGCGATCTCTTTTTGCTTGGTAAATGCCGATTATTTCTTGATCAATCCAGGGAGAGCGCCGCGACGCTTGAAAAAGCGATCGCGTTGCTTGTCGAGGGGAAGGATCGCGATCACGAGGCCGAGGCGCGGGTCGTTCGTGGGAGGGCTCTCGATCGATCGGGAAGGCTTGTCGAGGCGCTCGCCGAGCTTCGCCGCGCGGCGACGGTCGCGTGTTTGATTCACGACGACGATCGTCTCGCCGAGGCGTGGCTCGAGGAGGCCGACCTTGCGATTCGGCTCGGCGAAGCGCCTCTTTCGCTCGAACTCCTTACGGATTCACGCATTCTTTTATTGAAGAGTAAAAGAACCGCGATGATTGCACGATGCGATCGGTTGCTGGGGGACGGATTGGTAGCGATCGGGCGGGTTGACGCGGCGCGATTCCCGGTCGAACGCGCCGCGGCCGAGCATCGCGAGCTTGAAGACTCGGCGGGTCTCGCCGAGGATCTTCGATTCCTGGCGATTCTGGCGATCGAGGCGGGGGATTTCGCCGAGGCGCGGAGGCTCGCGGTCGAACGAACCGAGGCCGAGAGCCGATCGGGAGACGTCCCGCTCGTGATCGACGCGTACCTGCAACAAGCCGACGCGGAACGGTTCGCCGGCGATTTCAGCGCAGAATCTCAAACACTTAAGCAAGCGTATAAGATCGCGGTCGACGCGAAATCGCCGCCGGGACTTTCGATTCCGCTGCTCGTCCGTCGCGCCGATTGCGAGCGCGATCGGAAGAACGCGGGGCTCGCTGGAGAACTGCTCGATGAGGCCGAAAAGCTGGCCCGTGAAGCCCGCGACGACGATCTTCTGGCGGAGATCGCCGAGGCTCGCGACGCCGGACGATCGGCCGGCGAAACCAAAGAAAGAGCGGGGAGAACCGCCGAAAAGGATCGGCCGAAATAGCAACGACTGCCGTCTCGATCATAAATACATCTGTAAACCTAAAAACTCTTTCATATTATATTTCAAGCGAGCCGCAGTCGATCTCCTCGGGATCGTCGGCGTCTCCTGGGCGGGGATCGAAGCGAACGGGGGGGAGTTCGCGAACGGCTCTTCGCAAGGCTTGTTCCCACTGCGTGTGGATCGCCGACAGGTCGGGATCTTTATCGACGAAGCGGCGTGAGCGGCGGATCCGCAGGTCGTCGCGTTCATAAACGACGAGGTCGATGGGGGGGCCGACGGTCACGTTGGATCGCATCGTCGAATCGAGAGATATCAATGCGTATCGCGCGGCGTCGTCGAGCGAGGTTCGATCGAAGCGAACCCCGCGATCCAAAATCGGCCTGCCGTATTTGGTTTCTCCCACCTGCAAGAAGGGGGAATCCTCGGTAAATCGCAAGGGATTCCCCTGGGGATAAATCATGTATAAGTCGTGAGGCTCGCCGCGGATTTGGCCGCCGAGCAAGAGGTTTAAGTTGAATTTGATGTCGTCTTGTTCAAGGGCTTTACGATCGAGTTCGGCGACGCGCCGCACCTGTTCGCCGACGACCCGCGCCGCGTCGTAAAACGTCGGCGCGGTGGCGAGCCCTCTCCCCTGGTCGAAATCGCGTCTTAACAACGTGACGACCGACTGGGTGCACGATAAGCTGCCGCTCGAGAGCAAAATGAAAGCCCGCTCGCCTGGATCGACGAACGTTTGCATTTTGCGACAAACGTTGACCTGATCGAACCCCGCGTTGGTGCGCGAGTCTGAGGCCATAACAAGCCCCTCGCGCGTGATGATGCCGACGCAATACGTCATGAACGATAATCCCCCTTGGCTCGGCGGCATTGTACCAACCCGCGCGGTTCGACGAAACCGGCGAGGTACGCGGTTCGATCGTCGAAACGGCGACGGCGGTCCTTCGATGGATCGAGATCGGCTCGCTTCCTCGATTGTCGGCGGGGGGGGCACGAAAGTTTGGGCAAGTCGTTCCGGTTATTCGATCGTGATTGCGTTCACTTTTGGTCGCAAAGGTTCTGGATTGAAAGGGACATGTTTCATTGGAATACATACGGATCGTTTTTGTTCCGTCAGGAGATGTGACGATGCGCGATTCGGCGAGACTCTCGCGAGTTTGTGAAGGATTACGCTGGACATGGCGGGCGTGAGTTTGTATTGTCCGTCCCGCACATCTTCGAGCACGATGGCTTCGGGATTCTCCGAGACAGTTGATGAAAGGTTCGCGCCGGCTAGTCCGGATCGAACCGACCGTACAAAGACCGCGCGACGGAAGGGATGAGCATGGACGCTCCCCCCGTCGCGTGGAGTATTCGAGATCGATCGGGAGCGTTCGCTTCCGGACGAGGTCTCGAACCGATCGCGATCCGGGAGAACGGATGTCTTCAGCCGGAACGAATTCGATCGCTACGCCGGCCGACCGGATCACACGGTGGGTACTCCCCGTGACGATCATCGGCGCGATCCTGGTATTGATCGTTCCGTTGCCGACATTCGCACTCGATTTATTGCTTGCGGCGAACATCACGCTGGCGGTGCTGGTGCTTTTAAACACGCTCGCGATCGGATCCCCCGGCGAGTTCAGTTCGTTCCCGACGGTGCTGCTGACAACGACGCTGTTTCGTCTGGTGCTCAATGTGGCGTCGACGCGGCTGATCCTTTCCCGAGGAGGCGAACACGGCGTGAGCGCCGTGTTAGAAGTGATTCGAGCTTTCGGGTCGTTTGTGGCGGGGGACAGCGTCGTCGTCGGCGTCATTTTATTTACGATCCTCGTGATCATTCAGTTTGTGGTCGTCACCCGCGGGGCGACGCGAATCAGCGAGGTCGCGGCGCGGTTCATGCTTGACGGGCTGCCGGGTCGTCAGATGGCGATCGACGCCGACCTCCACGCGGGGGTGATCGATCAATACGAGGCGCAGCGTCGTCGCGAGTCGATCTACCGCCAGGCCGACTTTTACGGATCGATGGACGGCGCCGCCAAGTTCGTCCGCGGCGACGCGATCGCGGGACTTGTGATCACTTTTGTGAACATCTTTGCAGGTTTATATCTTGGCACGGTTCGCCACGGGATGAATTTGGGAGAAGCAGTTGATGTCTTTACCAAATTGACGATCGGCGACGGCCTGGTGAGCCAGGTTCCGGCGTTTCTCACGGCGTTGGCGACGGGTCTGATCGTCACCCGGTCGACCTCCGAGACCAATCTCGGTCGCGACGTCACGCGTCAACTTCTGGGGAATCCGACGGTGCTCGGCTCCGCCGCGGTGTTCCTGGCGCTGTTATCGCTGACACAATTGCCCCGAATCCCGCTTTTGACGATTGCGGGGGCTCTGGCCGCGGGGGCGTGGGTGATGAGTTCGCGGCGGCGCGGCGAGTCCGAGGAATCACGCCGGAACGGCGATGAAACGGCGGCGATCGCGGTCGATGCGAGCGTCGGCGGATCGTCGATCGAGGCGATCGATTCGACAAGAAAGAGCGTTTCGGAACCCGCGTCCGAACGCATGGAAGAGTTATTACAAGTTGATCCGCTTGAGCTCGAGATCGGTTATCGACTGATCGGGCTTGCCGATCCGACCCGCGGCGGCGATTTGCTCGAGCGGATTCGAGCGGTTCGGCACCGCGTGGCGCGTGAGTTGGGTCTGATCGTACCGCAGGTGCGGATCCACGATGATATTGGTCTTGGGCCATATGATTATCGATTTAAGATTCGAGGCGCGGTGGTGGGTCAGGGGCTGGCGTATTCGGGGAGGCTGCTCGCGGTGCCGCCGGCGGGTCTTGTGGCGCCTCCCGACGGTCGCGACGGCGTCGATCCGGTGACGGGTCAGCCCGCGGTCTGGATTCACGCCGAGGGGCGCGAGGTCGCCGAGCTCGCGGGTTGTCGCGTGCTCGAAGCGTCGGCGGTCGTCGCGGGGCATTTCGGCGAGATCATCCTTCGGCACGCCGACGAATTGATGACGCGCGATCAGTTGGGACGGCTGCTCGATCGCGTCCGCGCCGCATCCTCGGCTCTTGTCGACGAGGTGATTCCCGGCCTGTTGCGCGCCGGCGAGGTTCAACGCGTGTTGCAAAACCTGCTCCGCGAGCGGGTGAGCGTACGCGATCTGGAAACGATCTTGGAGGCGCTCGCCGAACACGCGGGGCGAACGCGTGATACCGATCAATTAACGGAATATGTTCGTCAAGCGTTGGGTCGAAGGATCACGCAGCAATATCGGGGCGACGACGGCCGGCTCCGCGTCGTGACGCTCGACGCGCGTTTCGACGCGCGGATCGCGGCGCTCTCGGGTCAGGCCGAAACGAGCCCCGCGACGGCGCTCGGCGCCGAGACCGTGCGGAATACGGTGCAGGCGGTCGCCGCGGGAGTGGGTTTATTGATTGAATCGGGATATCCTCCCGTCATTCTCTGTTCGGAGGAGGCGCGGCCGGTGTTGAAAGATCTAACCCGAGCCGATCTCCCGAGGTTGGCGATTCTCGGCAGGCGCGAGATCGCTAGAGACACCCCCGTCGACATTCTGGGATCGATCGTCGAGGACGATCCGTCGCCGCTCGCGGCGGCGACGACATCGACGACGACGCTCGTTTCGGGCTAGCGGTTTCAAATGATGAGGATGATTTCGGCTGAACATTAGAACATTTAAGGATTTGATTGATTATGAGTGTCAGGACGTATCGAGCGAAAACGTTGAAGGACGCGATGACGCGCGTTCGCCGCGATCTGGGAGGATCGGCGGTGATCTTGGGGACGCGTGAGACGCGACGACGACGGCTTTTCGGCTTTGGTACGCGTGAGGAGGTGGAGGTGCTGGCGAGCGACGACGGCGCGGCGGCGCCGGCGCGGCGGGGCGGGACAAGCGATCCGGGAGCGCCCCGCGACGTCGCCCGCGAGGCGCTCGAGGGGACGATCGGAGCTCGACTCGGCGAACTCCACGGAATGGTCGAGTCGCTCATCGAACGCGGCAGGCTTGATCCGTTGCTCCCCGAAATGCCGAGCGATCTCGTGCCCACATATGCATCGCTGTTGGACGCCGACGTACCCGAATCGCTCGCTCGAAGGCTGACGAAACACGTCGCCGACGAACTCGATCCCGCCGAATTGCATCGCCCCGAGCGAGTCCGCGAGGCGCTCGTCGAGGCGGTCGAATCGGCGCTTGCGATCGCTCCGCCGATCGCCGCCGCCGCGGGATCGCGGAGAATCGTCGCGCTCGTCGGTCCCACGGGAGTGGGGAAGACGACGACCGTCGCCAAGCTCGCCGCGAATTTCAAGCTCGTCCAGGGAATTCGCCCCGGGCTCGTCACCGTCGACACCTACCGAATCGCCGCGGTCGAACAATTACGAACATATGCCGAGATCATTAGCATTCCGCTCTCGGTCGCGAATACGCCCGCCGAGACGCGAAACGCGATCGAAGAACTGGGAGACGTCGACGTCGTACTGATCGACACCGCGGGACGAAGCCCGCGTGATGAGGTGAAGATTCGAGAACTTGCGGATTTTTTGATTGAAGCTCGTCCCGACGAGGTGCACCTGGTTTTGAGCGCGGCGGCGGGCGAACGCGCCCTCCGCGCCGCGGTCGAACGGTTCTCGCTCGTGCGAGCCGATCGCTTGATCTTAACGAAACTTGACGAGGCCGAGGGGCTCGGCGGACTGCTTTCGGTGATCGGCGGAGCGGATCGACCGATCAGCTACCTGACGACGGGGCAAGCCGTCCCCGACGATATCGAGCCCGCGGATCGATCAAGGCTGGCGCGGTTGATACTAGGCCAAGAATATGTTCATGAAAGGGCTACGATCGCGGTCTAAGCGCGATCCGGAATCATGGCGGAGAACGGATTGAAGGATGTTAAGTCCCGCGCGGCGGGGCGATCGAATTGAGGCGATCATGTCCGACCAAGCCGACGGATTGAGACGGTTGATGCGCGAACGGGGCGCAAGTCCCGACGAATCGCGCACAGTCGGCGACAAGACGGCGAGCGATCCCGAACCGATTCCGATCCGCTCCACGCGGCGGAACGGCTCGGCCCGATCGTATGTTTTCACGGGCGGAAAAGGGGGAGTGGGAACTTCGAATCTGGCGCTGAACATCGCGGTGGCGCTCGGCGAACTGGGTCGAGAGGTTGTCGTGATCGACGCCGATTTCGGTGCGGCGAATCTCGATCTGCTCTGCGGGATCCGTCCCAAACGCGATCTGGGAGACGTGCTTGCGGGAGAATGCGATCTCGCGGATACGATCGTTCAAGGTCCGGGCGGTATCCGGGTCGTCCCCGGATCACACGGCATAAAAACATTTGTGGATATGCTGGGCGATGGTCCCGAGCGGCTGATCGCCGACCTGGCTCGCCTGGAATCAACGGCCGAGTTTATGTTTATTGACGCGGGATCGGGATCGGACGCGGTTTGGTCGCGAGGGGGGATTGCGGCGGACGAGTTGATCGTCGTCACGACCCCCGAACCGACTTCGGTCGCCGAAGCGCGTGTCGTGATTCAAGGGCTCCGCGGCCTCGCGGGTCCGAAACGAATTCGCGTTCTGGTGAACCAGGCGAATTCGGCGGCAGAGGCCGACGACGTCGTTGCGCGACTGACGGCTTCGAGTAGGCGTTTCCTGGGGATGACGATCGATCCGCTCGGCCACGTGCGGATCGACGACTCGGTGCGAGCCGCCGTACGGGATCGTCTCCCGTTCATCGTGACGACGCCGAAATCGCCCGCGGCGCGCGACGTCCGCCGCACGGCGAGAAGGCTCGTTGAAGAACGTGCGCCGACCCGCGGGGAACGACCCGGACTGATCGCCTCGCTCGCTACGCGATGGGCGCTCGAACGCGTCGCGGTGTAACGCGGCGTTCAAGAACATTAACGAACAAAAGGAGCAAGCATGTCGCCGTATGATTAATCGATAACGAATGGATCGAGCGTGCAAGCCCGATCGGCGGGGAGCCGCTTGATCGGGGGTGCGAAGGGGGTCGAGAGGTCGCGGCGATCGGCCGCGGCGACTTGAGTCGAAAGTTCGTCGCGATTCGCGGCGGGTATCGAAAACGCGGCTCAAGATGATTCGACCGATTATCCGATCAATGAGTCATAGGCCGGTTCCTTGGATCAGCGGGAGGACCGAGAGCGAACGGGGCGCGATCGCGAAGCGGATCGAGCTTGGCCGAGGAGGATCGAGGCGTCTCACGACGTCGCGAGCCGCCGACGAGCCGGGCCGAGATCACCGCGAACGGTCGATCCCGATCGGTTTCGAGATCGCGCAGGAAGCGCTCCCCCCGCCGCGGTTGACACGGAGGTCAGGATGTCAACAAAGTTGGATGTGGATGTGACGGAAACATGGCGGGAATACAAGGAACAGCCGACGACGGCCTTGCGCAATCAACTCGTCGAGCGGTATCTGCCGCTCGTCAAGTATAACGCCGAGCGCATTTGGCAACGGTTGCCCGAGGGAGTCGATCTCGACGATCTGATTTCCGCGGGGGTTTTCGGCTTGATGGACGCGATCGACGCCTTCGATATGACGCGCGGCGTCAAATTTGAGACGTACTGCGTCCCTCGAATCCGCGGAGCGATGCTCGACGAACTCCGCACGATGGACTGGGTGCCCCGACTCGTGCGGTCGAAACACAGCAAAATGGAGGAGGCGCGGAAGGCGCTCGAAGCCCTCCACGGCAGGCCCCCCACCGACGCCGAACTCGCCGAGAAACTCGGTCTCGCGATGGAAGATTACGATAAAATGGCGATGGACGCCAACGCCGTCGGCCTGATCAGCCTCAACAAAAAATGGTACGAAACCGACAGTTATAAAGATGTACGTGAAATCGATATCCTCGAGGACAAGAAAGGGGAAGACCCCACCCGCAGGCTGCAGCGCAAAGACCTCATGCGCATGGTGACCAAAGGGCTCAATCGCAACGAACGTCTGATTATTATTTTATATTATTACGAAGAACTGACGATGAAGGAGATCGGCGCGACGCTCGACCTGAGCGAGTCGCGGGTTTCTCAGATGCATTCGTCGATCATCCAACGGTTGCAATCGCAGTTGTCGTCGCGGAGGGTCGAATTCGGCACGTGACGAGGCGAGGCCGATCATCGGATCGAAGCGAACTCTTGATCGCCGAATCGACGTCGGACGTCGGAGGATTGACGGGCCGTCTACGCGCGTGCGATACGTGCAACAGCGTCGCGAACAAGAGCGCGACGACGATCACTCCGGTCGACCAGAGAATCGCGCGCATCGTCGTCGAAAGGGGAGCGGCGGGGGTCGATCGCAGGTAAGCGTCGAACGATTGAGACGCCGCCGGATCGCCCGATTCGCCGCTAAATCGCGGAGCGTCCTCCTCGAACAGCGAGTTCCCCTTGATCTTCCGCGGCTCGGTTCCCGAACTATTCGTCATCGTTAATCGCTCCCGCCCCGATCGACCCGAGACTCGCCGAGAATCGATCCACAACTCTTCCCTCATGAATCGTCACTTGAATAGAAACTCCTTATAGATGATCATCTAACTTGGTTGTCGACGCGACGAACGACCAATCCCATCCCGGCGGCCGACGATCGTCACGCCCCGACGCCGGATCGCCCGCCTCCCATGGATATAACACCTGATCGAGCCTGATATCCTCGAATCCCGCCTTCCGAAGCCGATGTACAAGCTCAAACGGCTGCCAAAACTTCTGCCTGATCCCCTGATACCGAAACCGGCCGAACGCGAAATCATACCGCCTGTGCTCGGCGTGGATCGACGCGTGACGGTCGGCCTCCCGCGGCGAAAGACCCCGCTCGATCGCATCGTCATAAAGCAACATTGTATGATAATATATCGCGTCAAGCGACGGAACCACCCCCAGGAAAACGCCCCCGGGCCGTAAACACGCGCGAATCGACCTTAACGCCGCGGCGATCTCGCTTACCTCGGGCGCCACCAGCGAATTCACCGCAATCGCCACGTCAACCCCGGATTCAAACTCGCTTATGGAAGACATACTGACATTTCTGAATTTCACCCGATCGGCTCGATCCCCCAATCGCCGTCTCGCGAGCTCGATCATCGACGGGGCGAAATCGACCGCCACGACCCGCGCGAACCGATCGATCAGCCGAGGCAACAACGGACCCGTCCCGCATCCCAGATCGACGACGGTTTTCGTCCCCGCGTCGGTGATCGCATCGAGCGCTTTGAGAAGCGGATTGATCACACCGGGATCGTACGGATCAAGAAAGATTTTCTCGTATCGCTCGGCTTGGCGATCCCAGTAATAATCCTGCCCCCGACCGCTGGCTTTTGGTCCCTCCCCTCGATCCAACCCGGCATATCCGCTCGCAAGATCGGCGCGCGGCGAATCCGATTGGGGCGCGCACTCGGACGGCGTATCGGCGCGATACGCGAGCGCGGGTGCGGGAGTCGCGGCGGATCGTGGTCGTCGGGACACGTGGCTCTGCCTCGTCGTCGTCGGGTCGCTCTTCTTTCAATCTACTACGCGGGACGCTCGTTGGGGAGAATCGGTCGGCAGGGTAGAACCGGTCCGCTCGGGTGTATCGCTCGCCGAACTCCGCGACGCCGCCGGAATGAGACTCTCGATATCAATCTCGAGCCCCTTCGTATTCCCCATCACATCGCGGATGTAACGCTTGGGATAGCCGAGCTTGCGATCCGTCGTCAGCCGAAGCACCGCCGAAGACCCCTTCGGTTGGCCAAAAGGACGCTCGGCGCTCAACTGATCGAGCTCCTCCTCGAGCATCACAAACAATCCGTCGACGCCGTATGGCGAACGATCTCCAGGACGCATCTCGCGCGCCGTCCCATCCGGGGCGATCCCGTCGATCCGTTTCACCTCGCCGTCCCGCACCGTCACACGATAACGCGCGTTGCGGATCCCCGAACACGACCATACCAGATCGTAATCGCGAATCCCGGCGCGCCGCCACACCGCGCGAGCCGATTGAATCGCCTCACGCGTCAGGTTCTCGCCGCCGCCGCATCCCGCGATTTCCCAGCACAAGACGATCGCGACAAGCGCAAGCCTACGGATTTTCATCGCTTTTCGATCTCCCATGAAGTTATTCTAGGGACGAAGTCCGCCGCCGGCCACCGGTCGGTTGAATTTATACATGATTATCCACATAAATTCTAGTGTGACAATATCCCGATGAACGATGCGAACGCGCTCGATCCCCTCTCCCTCGTTCGCCCCCGCCGCGCGATCCTGGGAATCTCCGCGGTTTATCTCCCCTTCGCCGATGATGCGGGCTCGATCGACTTCACGGGCTTCCGCAACCTCCTCGAACGGACGCAGCAAGCGGGCCTCGTCCCCGCGGTCAATATGGACACGGGCTCGGTTCACCTGCTCGACGAATCGACCAAAAGGAAAATCCTC
>JAKBCQ010000029.1 GCA_021807585.1 Planctomycetota bacterium
CTCCCCGCGGCGATCATCTCGCGAATCGCGGTGAAAAAAAACGGTTTGGCGAAACGCATGCCCACATAAACCGGGATGTCGATCCCCGCGGCGTCGAGGCCGGCACGCAAACCCGAAGCCTGCGCTCGCGTCAGCTCGTTGAGCGGGCTCTTACCGCCGATCAGCTCGTAATGATGAACCACCGTCTCGTAACGTTCCCTGGGAACAGGGAGCCCTCGAAGCACGTTGTTCAAAAACGGACGAACCTCTTCCATCCGTTCGGGACCGCCGTACCCCATCAATAGAACGCTGTCATATTTTGATCCATTGCTCGATGATGTCGTCATAACGGTGAGACCGGTGATCTAGCGGGAGATTTTGATCCGTAATCGGGCGCCAAGGTATTATAGAAAGGGGGAGAGGATCGGCCAAGGGACGGAAATCGATCGGCGGGGAAACGAAACCGCGGCGATCCGGAATGCGAATCGCCGCGGGGTGTGAATCGTCGGAACGAGCAATCGGCCGTTGCGCATCGTATCAGGGGGCGTTGGGCGTCGGCCCCCCCTTGACGGTTTTACCGGGCATGACCTTGATCGTCCCCTTGGGAGATTCGGGCGCGGCGGCTGAACCGTCGGCGGGGGGCTTCGCCGGGGCGCTGGGACCGTCGCCGCTCGGTTCACACCCCGTTACCATCACCGCGGCGACCAAAAAGCAGAGGAAATAAACAATCCGTAAGCGTCTCATCATGATGTCCTCAAAGAATAGACCAAGGCCGAAGCGAGACCCACACTCCCCGAGGAGGGAATCGTGCGATCTCGTCGGCCCAAGCCAAGATCAACAACCTTAAATCCGAATCGAGCGAGAATCAATACGTCGATTGATCGATCACCTCGCCGGCCTTACGGGTGCTAAGGTAACGATATGTGTAGATATTGATCGAATTCTTGATGAATCGAACCGATCCGTCTCCCATGAGGAAGTTGCCCCCGCCGGGATGCATGCTCCGGAAGCCGAATTGGCCGAAGTTGAGGTTGATCGGGTTGTTCACCCACGCCCACGGGTCGGTCGGGGGAGCGTCGGGAACCATCAGGTTGGCGTTGAGCTTGGGAACGGTCGTCGCCAATCCCTCGGGGCGAGTGACTCCGGGCATCGCCGATCCAAACCACAGAGCGCGGTTCCATTCATTGAAGACCGTGTCGGGGTCGTTTTTGAAGCGAGAAAACTCGCCCACCATAAACGTGTTCGACGTCCCGTCGATGATATCCGCCAAGGGAACCGAGTTGTCGTAGCCGAAAATGCCGTCCTGAGCGATCGGGCTGGGGCAACCGTACCACCATCGGAAGATGTCGACCGTACCCGCCACGCCGGCGTACGAAGCTTGCGAATAATTATTTCCCGTGCCCGACGTCCGAGCGATCTGAAACGAATCATCCGGACAAATAAACGTGTTGATGCGGTTCAAAAACGCCGTCGACTGCAAATTCTCGGCCATGACGTTCCATTCGGGCGATACCCCGCCGGCCTCGAAATTGAAGTTAATCGAGTTGTAAATGTTCCCCTGGTCCATATAGGGCAATATGAACGAGAAAAAACTGTGACCACGCGACGCGTTGCAAGTTCCCATCGGCGTGTTAAATTCGGTCGCGCCGATCGGCAACACCCCCTGAGCGCTTTCATAATTCATGATCGCAAGGCCCATCTGCTTCATGTTGTTGATGCATTGCGCCCGCCGAGCCGCCTCCCGCGCTTGCTGCACCGCGGGAAGCAATAACGCGATCAATACCGAAATGATCGCGATCACGACGAGCAACTCGATCAACGTGAAACCAAGGCCGCGTCGATAGCTTCGTTGCATTCTCATGCGAGAACTCCCTGATAAAAATGAATCGATTCCAGCTCAAAACGAATCCGTCTGCTCTATTTACCCTCAAAATCGATTCCCGCCGGCGAATCCCGCTGATACGAACGCATCGTTACACCACGATACTAATCGTCATCATCACGCGATGATCGCCGCGATGCGATTACCTAGTGCATTTTCCGTACCTTTGAAAATCAAACCGTCAAATCAGGCCGAAATTGAGTAAGAATCAACGCACGATGAACTCGTCATTGACCGCGAGAGATAGGTCTAAGATCGTCTCTAAGGCTCGATGTCGTTCGCAATTAGAGCGTCATGTGATCGGGCGGAATAAATCAGGTTAAGTCAGTATTAAGCTTCCTAATCCAAAGTGCAAGAGTGAGGTTTGAAAATAATGAGCTCCTGCTCGATTTCTTGGCAATCGCCTCATAATCCAAGGCAACCGTTCGGCTAGGCTCGATCCGACGATCGGTACGCGTGGACGATATCCACCAGCTCCATCACATGATCAACCGGCGTCGACGGCAAAATCCCGTGCCCCAAATTGAAGATGTGCCCCGCTCGACCCCGAGCTTGATCGAGTATCCGCCGCGCCTCGGATCGAACACGCTCGATCGGCCCCAGCAACACTACGGGATCGAGGTTCCCTTGAACCGCGACCGACTCCCCCAGCCGAGCCCAAGCGCGTTCGAGATCGACACGCCAGTCGAGCCCGATCACATCCCCACCCGCTTCGCGCTGAAGCTCAAGCAGCGACCCCGTATCGGCGCCGAAGTGAATCACCGGTACGGAGGGATCAATTCGCTTGAACAAACGTATCATATGAGGTTGAACGAACTCGATGTAATCGCGGCCGCACAGCGTCCCCACCCAGCTATCAAAAACTTGCAGAACCTGCGCCCCCGCGGCGACCTGAGCGTTGAGATACCAAGCCGTCGCATCGACGAGTCGTTCCATGAGCACGCTCCACGCGCCCGGATCTCGATACATAAACGCCTTGGCGCGATCGTAATGCCGCGACCCTCCCCCTTCGATCGCGTAACACGCGAGCGTGAACGGGGCGCCCGCGAAGCCGATCAGCGGCAATCCTCGCGGCAACCCAGCTCGGATCAGCCGAACCGCGTCGAACACGAACGAAACTTGAGCGAGATCTTCAACCACATTCACGCGATCGACGTCGCTCGCTTCACGAAGCGGATTGTGAATCACAGGGCCTTCGCCCCGGCTAAATTCGAGATCAAACCCGAGCGGCTCCAAAATCAAAAGGATATCGGCGAAGAGGATCGCCGCGTCGACGCCGAGCCGAACCGCCGCCGATATCGTCACCTCGGCGGCGAGCTCGGGCGTTTTACAAAGATCGAGAAAACCGACCTTCGACCTCAGCTCGCGATATTCCGCCATATAGCGGCCCGCCTGACGCATCAGCCAAACGGGCGTCGTTTCGGTCGGCTCGCGACGACACGCCTTCATGAATATGGAATCATGAAAAAAAGATTCATTAATCAATCTCGAATCGCCTCGCGTTTCGATCGCCGAGAGGACGGCTTTCCGAGGTTCTTTGAACGTTCCGAACGCTCGTGGCGAAACGCTCTTCGAAACCGAATCCCATCGCTCGGCCGATTCGGCGATCAGCCGACCGAGCTTGGGATGAGCGGGTTCGATATCGACGCCGATCCCCGCATTCCGTAGCGCGGTCGAGGTTGAAGGACCGATTGAACAGATCACAATCCGGGTGTTCAACACCGTCAAAAGCGCTTCCGCGATCCCTTCGTCGCCGGCGATCTCAAGGACGTGATCGACTTGTTTCATTGAGGTGAACATCGCCGCGCCGATCTCTCCCGCCACGATCGCACGGAGTGCGTCGCGGAGCGGCGTGGTGTCGTCGGGAAGCGCCCAACGATAAACGCGCACACGGCTGACGATCGCACCCAACGCCTCCAAGCCGGCGATCAGGTCGGCGTTTGATTCGCCGTACTCTTGGATCGCGACACGCATCCCGGGTTTGGGGCCGGTCGCACGAAACGCGTCGATCAACTCCCTCCAGGTATTCGGCTCGGGGACGACGAGATCGACCTTGGCGCCGAATTCACGCAGCGCCGCGACGGGTTTGGGTCCACGAGCGATCGAGAATGTTTGCTCAAACGCCTTTTTCCAGGCGACGCGCGGGATTTGCGATTCGATCGCCTGAACGAGGAATCGCGTTCCGACGCCGGTCAGCAAAACGACGACGTCAAATGCTCCGGCGACCAGGGCGCGGCCGAATTCGATCGCCTCGGTTTGATCGTCGAGAGCGATTTCTCGAAGCGCGGGAGCTTCGACGGGAACGCCGCCGTGCCGAGACAATAAAACCGCGGTCGATTCCGCCATGCGGCTTTCAAACGCCGCGACGCGAAGTCCTCGAAACGAATCAGGCATCGAAACTTTCCGATTGGAGAGATCAAAAAAAAGATCTTAACCCGCCGATCGAATCGCGGAAAGGGATTCGCTCAGGGAAGCCGCCTACTCGTCGAATCGCCCACAAGCGAGAGATCGGATTCGCGAACGACCGCCGGGGCGTCATCTAATTTACGCATATCATGATAATAATTCGGCGACCGATTCGCCGCGCGAATCGAGATCGAAAGTTTAGGTCGGTTCGATCGTCGATTCGGTTGAACGCCCGGCGGATCGATCGAGAGGCGTCGCGTCTTTGTCGCACGGCGTTACGTCGATCACCTCGATTCGACGACACTGGAATACGCCGTGGAATCCGTAAGACGGATCGAATTGGACCTCGAAATCCCTTCTCTTCAAACCTCGTTCGCGGATATCTTCAATCAAGAGTTCGAAAAGAACGTTCCCAGTATTGATATCATTAAGATCGGGCTCGGCGATCTCGTAAAATCGGAAAAGAACAAGTACATGATTTTTTAAAATGAAGTATCCCGCGGGATCGACTTCGCTCGTCGCCTCGAACGCGTGGATCAGCGTTTCGATCATCGGGCCGTCGTTCTCTCGGTCGATCGTTCTCCTCCAATCGATCGAGAATCGAACGACCGAGGCGTCGTGGAATCTCGGCCAATAACCGAAGATCCGCGTCAACTTCTCCGATCCCTCGATCCGTTCGTATGCGTTCATCTCTGTATAATCCGTCATCTGAGCCGAATGATCGGGAAGCGATCCGGTCCGGTTTTAACTTCCGCTCGGCGGGTGATTCTTTCCTCGAATGACGATACCGCTCCACGATCGTCAAGAATCGATCCATCATAACGAGGCCGTCGTCGCGCGTGGTATCGATTGAACGACGAAACCTCGCGGCTTTGATCATCAGCGATCGTTGATGGATTTTGGGGGGCGCGAAGCGTGAGCCCCAATCCAATCCGAAACCGCTCCGTCGGGGTATGCCTGATTGAGTTTTCCGGATATAATAGTTCTTAGGTGGAACCGACGACGGAACCAGAGGAAGAGTAACGCAATCGAAAGTCATTCCGTATTTAGGAACACGAGACGATGGATCGTGATTCAAAGGCGTCCCCAGCGGACGACGCCGGAAGGAACGGCGTGAGCGAACCGAAAAACGCGGAAAGCGGACGAATTGATCCGACTCAAATCGAATGGAACGGCGCTGCGCCGCGAGTCGAGAAGCCGATTCCGTCGCGGGTTAACGGTGTGCGACGACGCATCGGCCCGACCGAGGACGAAGAACTCCTCAATCGCGTGACGCCAAGCTCGCCCCAGCCGCATGTGCCCGAATTGGGCGCCTTCACGCACTCCGATCCGTGGCGCGTCCTGCGGATTCAAGGTGAATTCGTACATGGATTTAACGCTCTCGCCGAAGTCGGCGCGGCGGTCGCGCTCTTCGGTTCGGCGCGGATCGCCGACGATCACCCCTGGTATCAAGCGGCGCGACGGTTGGGATCGCTTCTAGCCGAGGCGGGCTTCGCGGTCATCACCGGCGGCGGCCCGGGAATCATGGAGGCCGCGAACCTCGGCGCTTCCGAGGCGGGCGGCCTTTCGATCGGATGCAACATCGAATTGCCATTTGAACAATCAAACAATTCTTTCACGAATTTATCGATCAATTTTCGGTATTTCTTCGTGCGAAAAACGATGTTCGTGAAATACGCCGACGGGTTCGTGATCTTCCCGGGCGGTTTCGGCACGCTCGACGAATTGTTCGAGGCGCTCACGCTCGTTCAGACGCGAAAGATCTCTCGGTTCCCGATCGTCCTTTTCGGCAAAGAGTTTTGGAGCGGATTGCTCCAATGGATTGAGGAACGACAACTCGAGGAAAAGCTGATTTCTCCAGAGGATCTCAACCTGCTGATCGTCACCGATTCGGTCGAGGAGGCGCGCGACGTCCTCGTCGACTGTTATCACACGCGATGCTGGACGTCATGGCGGAAATCGGAGGGCGCCAAACTCGACGCCGATCCCCCCGGCGCCCCAGCGACCGCTCCCGCTCCCTTTAAATCCGACGCACAATAACATGCTTATACACTTATCCAGTTGATTTGTTTACGATCGGGCGAACACGCTCGCGAAACGTCTCGCAATCGGCGATAATGACGATGTGCTTTGAAAAACAGGGTGAATCGCCCGTGCGATCTCGCTCGATCGACGCTCCCCAACCCTCGGTTCACCCCTATGACGTCTCTCGCAAGCCGATCCGCCGAATCCGATTCGCGAACCGATCCCGAGTTTGAATCGATCGACGCGTTTTTCGATCGTCATCAGATCGACCGTGTGATCGAAACGCTGATCGCGACTTTGGAAAACGACGCGAACCCGCGTCGGCTGCTCGACGCGCTCCTGCTTAAGGCGAGGCTTGACCTCGACTTAACGCCGCTTCAAACCGAAGCGCTCGTCGATATCCCCGAGCCGACGCGTGAACGCTACGAGGAACGCTATCTCGCGGCGATCCGAACCGTCGGCGAGCTCCTCTTGGCTCGCGGAGAAATCCCCCCGGCGTGGCCTTATTTCCAGGCGATCGGTGATAAAGAACCCGTCGCCAGGGCGATCGATGCGTATCGGCACGATCCCGCGACCGCCGATCCCGAAGCCGACGTCCTGGGACAAATCATCGAGGTCGCGTTCAATCAAGGCGTGCACCCGAAAAGGGGATTCGAGCTGATCCTAGATCATTACGGGGTTTGCTCGGCGATCACCGCGTTCGAGCACCTGCGCGGCGATGAATCGCTTCGAACCGAATGCGCGGCGCTGCTCACTCGTCGTCTCTACGATCAGTTGAGCGAGAATCTCCGCGGCGACATCTTAAACCGAAGCCTGACGCGTCTCGGCGACGATACCGCGACGGTCGCCGAATTGCTCGACGGACGCGATATACTCTTCGAGGACGAGGCGTATCACGTCGACGTCTCGCACCTCGCGTCGGTCGTTCGATCGTCGGTTTTGCTCGCCGATAAACAATCGATCGCGCTCGCGGTGGAATTGGCGGATTACGGTCGTCGATTGTCGTCGCGTCATAAGTATGAAGGTTTACCGCCGTTTGAAGACGTTTACGCTGATCACTCGGCTTATTTGAAAGCGCTTTTAGGCGTGGATGTTGAGACCGCGATCGAGCGGTTTGAGGAGAAGGCGCGCGTTTCAGCGGCGGAAAGCGCCGAGCGTGGTTACGCGGCGCCGACCGATTCTCTCCCGGCGCAGGTGCTCGTGTTGTTGCTTGTGAGGCTTGGTCGTCTTGATCGCGCGATCGACGTCTTCGCGACGTACCTGACCGAGATCCCCGAAGCGAACCTCGCGTGTCCAAGTTTGTCCAAATTGTGCAAGGCGGCGGGACGGATCGATCGGCTCGCCGAGATCGCCAAGTGTGTGGGGGATCTCGTCACGTACACCGCGGCTCGACTCGAATTGATCAAGACGAACGCGGCGAACGGGAGCGATTCGGTGAATCCGCTATCTCCATCCCGGCGATCTTGAATACAATTCCATCAAGAGGTTTCGTTCGAGCTTCGCGGTCGCGGCGTCGTTACGAACCGCGGATCGCCGGGCATGTTCAGACGTGGGCTCGTCGATCCACCAACGATCGCGGGCTCGTTTGTATGCGGAAACCCAACGGATTTGTCGAGCCCACCTAGATGGAGTTTGTTTGATATGTCTCGTTCTTGTCCCGACGCGCGCGAGGTCGATCGCGTCGACGGTTTGATGACGGTCGACGATTCGTCGCGCGCCGATGAATTCCTGGCGCGGTGCGTCCCGGGGACAAACTGGACGGCGCAGATCCGGACGGCTCGAATCAGCGCCGGGGTCGTTTCGAGAGGGCCGCTGGGAACGTTCGACGAACGCGTTTGCTCATGCGTTCGACTCCGTCTCGCCTTGCCGATTCCCGTCGAACCAGGTCTCCGCTTCCAGATCGTCGCCGACGACGACGAATCGCTTTCAGCCACCGGAGTGGTTCGTCCCTGGGACGGATAATCTAATAATTATCAGCTTTGATTCGACATGCTACGAAATGTAATTTACATGAGATTCCATGAATCGACCGATTGATCGACTTGGCGATCGGATCGAGTCAATCCCGCCGCGGCGAGTTCGGCGTCGGTCCAATCCCATAATTTTGACAGTAAGAGGTCGCGTCCCCAGTCTTCGTTTTCGATCGCCGCGAGGGGAGGAAGCTCGCGAGAGGCTTCGCCGCGTGCGTCGAGGATCCGATAAGCCTCGTCGACTCCGAGTTCGACGATCGGTCGTAACGGCATATTTTCAACCCCAACCGGGTCCGCCGCGGTTCATCCCGACGGTCGCCGAGAACGCCGCGGGGGCGAGCCGCCAAACGCCGTCGCCTTGCAGCACCCAAACGTAGCCGGGAGGGGGTTGAACGGCTTGCTCGTTCGGCGAACGGACGGCTTCTTGCAGCCTGACGTTTCGCAACTCCATCCCCGCGGCCTTGTAAATAAAGGCGGCGAGCGCCAATCGGATGAACAACGTCCCCAGATCGTCGGTCCAGAACGGCAACGAGATCGCAAAAGCGATCACGATCATGCGGCCCAGAACGACTGCGATCTCGGTGGCGCGGAGCCGTCCCAAACGTCGGCTCAAGAGGGCGCGCAACACACGGCCGCCGTCCATCGGAAACGCCGGGATCATGTTAAACAACCCCAGCAAGACGTTCGCGCTCAAGAGGATCTTACAAAATTCGATCACGCCGTCGTTCGAACTCATCCCACCGTCGAGCAAAAGCGCCACACCCCCCCAAAGCGCGAGAGCGATTACTCCGTTCACCGCGGGACCCGCGAGCGCGATCAACAACTCGGCGCCCGCGGCGCGGGGAAGACGCGTCAGCCGAGCCACCCCGCCGATCGGATAAATCGTGATGTCCACGGTCTCGATTCCAAATCGACGAGCCGTGAGCGCGTGTCCGAATTCATGCAACACCACACACGCGAACACCAGCAAAATAAAAAGGATCATCGCCATACTGCCGTGCGTGATCCCGCCGAAATACGCCAATGCGAGAAGAAAAGTCGGATGCAGATACAAATCGATTCCAGCGAATCGGCCCAACTTCCACGATACGCGCATGCTTAAGCTCGTCCTTATCGACCTCGAAACGATGAATCCTCTTATTATAGTTCGATTGACTCGCGAGGAAAGTTCGGATCCCCATTTTTCTCGAAATCGCGAGCGCCTAACAATCAATAACATAATTATCAAATCGTATATTTATATCCGTGAATGATTCCGCTCCCTCGAAAGCGATCAAACCTCGCGCGGTGAAGGTGCGCGATCGATCGGTTCGCAAGTCGATCCCGACAAAGATCCCCTCTCGTATTTCGTACCCCACAAATCTTTAGTTTTACTTACTTGATTATTTACTGATAAGATTGCGGAACAACTTCGTACCACAAATGAATTTTGACGGTATAACCGTTTTCGACGACTCCCAGCGTCGTCTTCACGCGGACTCCGGGCATGCCCTTCATCCAATGTTCCAAGGTTTTATCCAGAAGCTCGGGCAGCCGTTCGAGCTCGACCTGCTTGCGAAACTCCGAAAGTTGGGGAAGAATCGTCGCCCATCCGAGTTCAGGGCGATCGATCACCTGGATCGTCACCTCGCCATGCCCGGCGCCTCCGTTTCCCGTATCCTTCTCTTTCGATTTCGCCACCCGTCTCGCCTTTCCATCGAAGTTCTCAAGTTCAAACCCGCGCCGCGGATCCATCTCCCGCCGACGGCGTCTATACATAACAAAATACAGCCGTTACGTAATCATGTTTTGCAAGACGATTCCCCTCTTCGAGCAGACTTCAATCATAACCAACGCGATCGCCAAAAAGGAAGTCGATTCAACCTCGTCGGAGATCGAGAAACCAACCACTCACCCAAGCGACAAGTCGCCGCAAGATAGCTCGCGTCGATCCGCTTGTTCATTACGGCTCGCGATTTCTCGGGTCACACCGGGGAAACAAGAACGTAATTCATCCAAGCAATCAGCGATTCTTCATCGCGTGCGGAATTTGCCTGGAGATCGGGTCATGTTTGGCCGGCTGGGGATGATGGTTCTGAGTCTCGTGTTGATCCCCTTGGGATCGCTTGATGCGGCCGAAAGACGCGAGCGGTCGCGATCCTACACGACGCGAGCCGATCATTGGACGAAAACGCCCGCGGGATCGTGGGATCATCACTCCTGGAAGCAAAGCGTCTTCGCGGGACATCCCGGTTATCGCGATTTCCATCTTCCCTCGAACGCGTTCCTCCACAACTTCGATCGGATGGAATTCGCCGCGGGTTTCACCAAACCCTCACCGTTTTTAAGCTACCTCGAATGGCGCCGCGGCATCGATCCCCCTCGCTTCGATCACTGGCACCCGATCGTCGGTCCCGCGCTCGCCCATGCCAGGTCGCAGGCCATGACGACCGCGGGTTCGTGCGGCCCCGTCAACGGTATCTTACCGCTCAATTCGTATTATAAT
>JAKBCQ010000030.1 GCA_021807585.1 Planctomycetota bacterium
ACGCCGAAGATCGTCGCAACGATAAGGCGGATGGCGCAACTGATATAAACACTTTATAATCTTGAGCGAGCGCGACCGCGGCGACGGTGATCGAGACGAGGCGTGCCACGGGGGCGGCGATTTCAACGGGGATCCAGAAAGCCAAAAGCGGAACGGCGATCAGCGGCTCTCCGAAACCGAACGCCGAGCGGATGACCGTCGCGAGAAAAAGAATCGCCAGGATCATGATCGTCATTAAATCCACGATCAAAGATCCTGGTGATTATTAATTGGCTAACGGGTCGTCGGGTTCCGGTTCTGCTTCGGCATCGGCCTTGGCGGATCGTCATTCGTGTCGGAGCGCCTCGATCGGATCCATGTTCGCCGCACGGTTGGCGGGATAAAGCCCGAAGATGATACCGACGGCGACCGAGATGCCGAACGCGAGGATGATCGAATTCCAGGTGACCTGCGCCTTGGTTTCGGCGACGAACTGCTCGATCGCTTTGGGGATGATCACGCCGATCGCGACCCCCAAGAGCCCGCCGACACCCGAGAGGACGACGGTTTCGATGAGGAATTGCTGGGTGATATCGCCCCGTTTGGCGCCCAGGGCGCGACGAATACCGATCTCGCGGGTTCGTTCGGTGACGGTCGCGAGCATGATGTTCATGATGCCGATGCCGCCGACCAAGAGCGAGATCGAAGCGATCGTTCCCAGGATGATCGCGTATTGGCGGGCGGTG
The DNA here is from genome assembly GCA_021807585.1 of Planctomycetota bacterium. Lineage (GTDB taxonomy): Bacteria > Planctomycetota > Planctomycetia > Isosphaerales > Isosphaeraceae > JAKBCQ01. The sequence goes on from JAKBCQ010000030.1 coordinate 726, forward strand.
CGTTCGGCCTCCATGATCAGATCGTAAGGAACCGTCATATCAATATCAACTTTAGGATGGAACGGTTCGACCGCGCCTTTGATGATCGGCACGGTCTGCGACACGACGTCGGTGCTCGTCAGTTGGATCGTGACCTGCGAAAGCTGGGTTTCCTCGGCCTCCATCGATCCCGAACGAAAATTCATGATCCGCTCGCCGAAGCGAACACGACATGAACTTAATGGAATATAAACATCTTTATTGTAGTCTTGCGCGGCGAGGCTGCCGCCGATCCCCGCGGTGCTCGCTCGTTCTTTGGTGACTCCGACGACGGTGTAATAATCGGAGCCGAGCTTGACGGCCTGACCGAGCGGATCCTCGTAAGGGAAGAGTTTTTTGGCGGTGTCGCTGCCGAGCACGGCGTAGGTTTTATAATCGTCGTCGTCGTGCTGGGTGAGGAAGCGGCCGCGTTCGATTTCAAGGTGGTTGAACTCGGCGTAATCCTTGGTGGTGCCGACGATTCGACCGTCGAGCGCGTGCTCATCATGGCGAATCTGTTTGCGAATCTCGCGAATCGGCAAGATTTTTTTGATGTTGGGGACGGTGGCGAGGATTCGGTCGTAATCTTCATATTTGAGACCGTAGTTGAGAATCCGCGCCGGGCGGCCTCCCGTTGAAAGCTGAGCCTCGTCGCTCGGTTTGATCGAGCGATAGATCACGTTGGTGGCGCCGAGCATCTGGAACCGCGCCTGCGCCTCGCGACGCGATCCTTCGGCGATCGCCAGCATCGCGATCACCGCCGCGACGCCGAAGACGATGCCCAATACCGTGAGGCCCGACCGCAGTTTGTGCAGCATCAGGCTTTTCATGCCGAGCTTGACGCTACGAAGGATGCGTCCCATTGTCGCCGACTCCCGATAATCGAATCAAACGGTCAGAATCTCAGTTGTTAACGATGCTTGGACAATTCCATCTTCATCCGTTCGGCGGGATGTTCGCCGCCGAGCATCCGCGGACTCGGCCCGTCTTCGACGATCACGCCGTCCTTCATCCGAATGATGCGCTTGGCGTACTCGGCGATGTCGGGCTCGTGCGTCACCATGATGATCGTTTTTCCGGCGTCGTTGAGCTTGCCAAGCATGTCCATAATTTCATAGCTTGTCGCCGAATCGAGATTTCCCGTCGCCTCGTCGGCGAGGATGATGTACGGATCGTTGACGAGCGACCGTGCGATCGCGACGCGCTGTTGCTGGCCGCCCGAGAGTTGGTTGGGACGGTGATCGAGCCGATCGTCGAGCCCGACGAGCCGCGCCAGCTCCATCGTCCGTTCCTGGAACTCCTCCGAGATCACGCCGTTCCCTTGATACGTCAACGGCAATTGGATGTTCTCGGTGACGGTATATTGCTGGATCAGGTTGTACGACTGAAAGATGAAGCCGATCGACCGGCTGCGGACCTCGGAGAGCTCGTCGTCGTCGAGCTGAGCGACGTCGTAGCCGCCGAGGATGTACTCGCCGCTTGTCGGACGATCGAGGCAGCCGAGGAGGTTGAGCATCGTGCTCTTCCCCGATCCCGATTGCCCCATGATCGCGGCGTATTCTCCCTCGCGGAATTCGAGGGAGACGCCGCGGAGCGCGTGAACGGTGAGGACCTCTCCCCCGCCGCGTTTGCCGAAGAGCCCCCCTCCCGAGCCGTGACCCATGAAATAGGTCTTGCGCAGGTTGGTCATACGGACGACGACGCGATCGGACGCGCCGCCGCCGTTTCTTGAGAAAATATCGCTCACGAGCCCTGACCTCCTCCGGGGAAGCCGCCGCCGAAGCCGCCGGGATTTTGCGATTTCATTTGTTCAAAAAATTGTCGTTTCTCATCGGGAGACATATTCTTGAGTCTCTCTCTCAAGGCGGGATCGCCGCCGAATTGCCCCTTCCCTTTGCGCGTTCCCTTACCCGCGCCTTTGCCTCCGGCGCCCTTGCCGGCGCCCTTGCCCGCGGGACCTCCCGCTCCTTTAGCCCAAGAACCCCCCGAGGTTTTGGTCGAAGGTCCGAACGCCTCGCGCTTCTCGGCATCGGTCATCAGCGAGCCGGGATTGAGCGCGACGATATCGCCGTCTTTCAAACCATCCTTGATCTCGACGAATTGATCGTTCGAGGTTCCCAGGACGATCTTGCGCAGCTCGAGCGCCTTGGCGGTCTTCACATAAACATTGCTCGTCCCCTTGAACGCCAGAATCGCCTGCAGCGGAACCGCGAGGACGTCGTCCTGCTCGGAAACGAGGATGTCGACCTTCGCGGTCATTCCCGGTCGAAGCCCGGGGAGGGGATTGTCGATCGTCACGATCGTCGTATAAACCTTGACGTCCGAACTCATGAAGCTCGTCGGATCGGGAAGCGGCTGGACCGATTCGACCGTTCCCGTCAGCTCCTGATTCGCGAACGCGTCGACGCGAATCTTCGCCTTCATCCCCTTGGTGATCCGATCGATCTCAGATTCATGAACTTTTGTGTTCACCTGCATGTGCGAAATATCGGGCAGGCTGAAAATCTTTTGTTGCTCGCGGACGGTCGCCCCCTCCTCGATTTGCGGTTGTTGGCTCATTCCCATCCGGCCGGGATCGTTGGCGTAGACGACGATGCCGTCGTTGGGGGCGATGAGCTTACAGTTGGCGATCTGTCGTTCAAGCTTCTTTTGCTTGATGACCTCGAGCTCATACGTCTGTTTTTTGGAAAGTTCGTCGGAAAGCGCCTTCTCGCGTTCGCTGTACAGTTCTTTGAGATTCCGCGCCTTGGAGAACTTGAGGAAGACCTCGCGCGCCTTGACCGCCTTGTCGTAATCGATCTGCGCCGACGATTGCGTTTGCTCCTCGGAGGAGAGTTGCGCTTTCGACGAATAGTTCTTATTGAACATGTCTCGCGTAAATTTCAGTCGATCGTTGGCGCGATCGAGATTGGCCCGAGCTTTCATGACGTCGGTCTCGAACGTCATCATGTCTTGTTCAAAAAGACCTTTTTCATATTCTTGAATCGCGATTTCGGCGACCTCGCGCGAGAGCGACGCGTTTTTGAGAGCCGCCTCGGCCTGGCTTGTCGAGATGATTTGATTTTTGAGGTTGTCTTCGAGCGTCGAGGAGTCGAGGGTGGCGACGGTCTCCCCTTTTTTCACCTTGGTTCCCTCGGGAGCGATGGTGAGGATCGTCGCCTGGCCTTCGACTCGACAGTAGACGATCTGGCTGTTCGAGCTTTCGAGGCTGCCGCGGGGTCCGACGATCACCGAGAGTTTGATCGGTTTGACGACGAACTCGGCGATCTGGCTCCGTTCCGACGCGTAAAGCGAACGGAACGACTTGCCGACGCCGGGGACGAGGGCGACGACGCCCCCGGCCCCGGCCGCAAGTACAGCCAGCATGATCAACAGATTGCGCGACCCCGACTTACCGCGTCGCGGTCGGTTCCGCGCGGGGAGGTCTTCGGTCGACGGCGACGCGGGGGGGCCCCCCGTTTCGGGCTTTTGGAGGGAAAAGTTCATAGAATGCCTCCCATTCATCGTAGGGCATGGTGCCGAGATCGCGAAAGAGCTGAAGCCGGTACAGTTGGTAATTGATCCAGTTGGCGATCAGGTTCCCTTGCGACGAGAAGATACTCGACTGGAACGAGATCAAGTTGATCGTTTGGGCCGCGGCGCTCGCGGCGTTCACCGCGGCGCCGACGGGGGGAGGAGCCACGATCTGCTCCTGCGCCTGATCCTTCTGACGCAACACGAGGACGAACACCTGTTTCTGAATCTTGTACGTGGCGTACAAGACCTGCAACTGACGAACCTCGGTGCGGATCCCGTATTTAATCTGGTCCTCGGCCTGCATCAGTGTACGCCGTTGCCGCTGGAAGTTGATCCACGCCGTGCGGAAGTTATTCCGCTGGCTGATCCGCACGAGCGGCAACTCGGTGTTGAGCACGAGCGAAAACTGCTTGGCCTGGTCGATGAAGCCGAACGGATTGGTCGTCGGCGTGGGGGTGATGTACTGGTTCGTCAGCGTGACGTTCAACACCCCCTTGAGCGCGTTCGCGGTGACCCGCAATTGCCTCCACGCGTCGTAAAGCTGAGCGCGTGAGTTCATCAGATCGAGTCGATTCTCAAGCGCGATCCGTTCCGACGCCAAGAGCAAATCTTCCAGATTTTCTTGGGTGTAATAGCCCTCATTGTCGTACATCGAGGAAATCACGCCGCGATTGTCGATCTCGATCTCCTGCAGGTCGGGAACTTTTTCGACGAGCGATTCGAGCTCGGCGAGCTTCCGCCGCGGATTCGCTTGCCACCGATTGATCGCGTCGTAGGCGTCGCGGAAATCGGCGAGCAAGGTGAGATCAAGCGTCATCGGGATATCGGGAGGAAGCCCCAACTGCACCTTCATCTGATCGAGATTGTTCCGGTAAGCAAGCTGGTTGCTGATCAGCGTGGCCCGAGCCGATTGCACCTGCGATTCGGCCTGGTCGACCTGCAACGGAGTGAGCCCCGACGATTCCCCCTTGGCGAGTTCTTTGAAGACCTTGAGAATCTGCTCGAACGCCGCCAAATTATACATGCTGATCTCGACGGAGATCAACGATTGCAGCACCTGGATGAAACCGGGATCGGGATCGAACAAGCCGGGGTTGGTGATCGGCGTGCCGACCGCGATGCTCGTGAAAAACTCTTGCCGGAAACGAGCGAAGAGTCGAATCGTATAGATCAACTGACGCTCGGCCTGAGTGAGATTCTCAAGCGTGACGGCGCGGCCGCCGCCGGCGAGGAACGGCTGTACGAACGTGAGGGGCAACTGCGATTGAACCGTCGGCTGGGCCGCGTTCTTACCCACGAAGTTGAACACAAGTTGATTGGCGAAACCCGTGATCAACTGACCGCCCGACGAGAACAGCTTGCCCACCCCCGCGACCGTTCCCATGTTCATACCGGAGAGCTGGCCGCCGGGGGCGTATTTGGTGCGGTAACTGAAGACGTTGGCGGGGTTGACGCCCCCCGCGAACCCTCCCCCCGTTTGAGGGATGCCGCCCGCGCCCTGCGTGGGAGACATACCCGCGTAAAATTGGGGCTCGAACGCGAACCGTTGGAGCGCCACCGCGAGCGCCGCCTCGTAAACCGTTTCAAGCTGGAATTGGTACGCCCGAGCGTTCGTCATCGCGAGTTGATACGTTTGCTCAAGGTTCACCACATAAGGCTTGTATCCTTCGGGAAGCCCCGCGGCGAACGCTTCGGTCATCGTGATCGACCCGGGAGAGAGAATCGCCGCCATCTCGGAGGTGATCTCCTCGATCGCCTCGTGCGTCTTATCGCTCATTCCAGGAGGTTTCCCCTCGGGACGAGTCGACTCGTCGACGTTGGGATTGGGATCGAACGGAGGCGCCGTTTGGCGGAATTCATTGCCGGGTCGACGCCGCCGTTGCGGCGCTCCAGGTCGAACGATCGGCCCCGTCGGCAACACCTGTTGCGTCCGAGCCACTCCGCGATCGCGAGGCGCGATCGACTCTTTAGGAGGTTCGATACCCAGACGTTTGTATGCGGCGAGCAACAACTGTTCTTCTCGTTTAATAGCTTCCAGCTTCGCCAGACCCTCGGCGATCTTTTGCGGAAGCCGTTGGGAACGTGCGGCGGCGTCTAGAAACTTCGGCGACAATTGCTCGGGATTCGGCCCCAAATTCGCTGTAGGCGCGGCAGGTTTGAACGGCGACGGCTCACCAGGAGCGGGATTCGAAGGAGGAGGGTTCGCGCCGGGAGGCGCGGGGACGTCCGAGCCGCGACGGGGCGCGTTGCGGGCGCGCTCGGCGGCTTCGGCGGCCTGCTGCGCCGCCTGCTCTTCCTCGCGTTTCTTGTTAAAACGAATCAGCATGTCTTCGTAGCCGGTCCCCTCGACCGGCGCGATCAGCCGGTTCTGCGGCCACTGCGGAACGGGAGACAACGCCTGGGTCGCATAATCGTCGGGAGGCGCGGGAGGATGATCGGGGTCGTAGGGATCGGCGAACCGCGACATCAAAGGCGGATCGATCGAAAACATATCAACACGCCACCGCGGATCGCGGCTCTTTTCAAATACCGCCTCGGCGGCGTCTTGATTGGCCCATTGGCGGAAAAACGCTCGCGTGCAACCCGACGAACTCGCCGTCACGCCTATGAGCAACAACGTTGCGAGACAACGCTTGACGTCGCGTCGAATCGAGCGAGATTTACCGGTCTTCATGCGACTGATCATTCCCTTCGACCTCCCTGTCGTGTGGGTCGGCCCGTCCGACGGCCGACCGTCGGCAAGACGGCTTAACTCATTCCGCTTGGTTTGGGTGATTCCTCGTCATCGACGCGCTCCGCACGACGGTCGATCGAGGACCGAATCCGCTGGACCAAAAAGCGATCTCCCGCGATCCAATTGGAGCTGGAGCGTGGAGCCAAAAAGCGTGAACGATCCCGTGACGCACTCGCGCCGTGGCCCGGAGTGTTCAGCGAATTATATCGGTTCCACCGATTGAACGAGTTGAACCGAAAGGAACGGTTGTTTGGAGAATTGATGTGTCATGTCGATCCCATGATTTCAGTCGAGCACTCCCTCCGGTCGAAATCTTAGACGTCGAGGCGGGGCGAGCGCGCCGATTTCCGCCAAGAATCAAGGATCGCGTGTCGATAACGCCGATCCCAATACGCGCTCGAATAATCCGCGCCGCGTTGGGATGCATGGATCGATCGAATCGGCGAACCGCACCGGTTCCGCCGCCGGAGGAGGGAGTCTCCAAATATGTCTTCATCAGGTCATCGCAACCCGCGCGGGCGCGTCGCCCGTCGCCCCGTCCATTTTCGACCGATCGGCGAGTCGCTCGAACAACGAATCGCGTTATCGATCGACTTGGCCGCCGTCGACACCAAACCCTACGGAATTCAAGAAACCAACGGGTTCGCATCGAACACCGCGGGGGCGGGCGCCAGGCTTCAGGTCGTCAGCGATATCGCCAATACGGGATATCAAGACCTCGCCATCGGCGCGCCAAGCTTCACCAACACCAGCACCGGCCCGGGGGTCGGTCAATCGGGCGCCAGCCAGGCTTATCTGCTCTTCGGATCCAACGGCGCCGGAGTCGGCAACTTCCCCTGGGCGAACTTAAAAACGTCCTCACGCGTCAGCGATCTCAGCACCCTCGGACAAGCATCACAAACCAATCCTAAAACAGGGCTCGCGACGTTCCCTTATAACGGATTAACGTTCATCACGAGCTCCAATCTGAACTCGGGGTTGGGTTCGTCGATCGCCGACGTCCCCAACATCACGGGTACGGGCATTAACGCCTTCATGCTCGGCGCCCCCAACGGACTCGACGCCAACTCGGACCCCGGTAGCAACGGTACCGGTCGCGCCTACCTCATCTACGGCGGCACGGCGCTCCAAAAACTCGTCCCCGCGGTCAGCGGTCTCTCGTCGCTCGACCTCGACAGCAACGCTCCCCCCGCAGGTCAAAATGTGATTGTGTTTTGGTCGAGCCAGCAAGGGATCGGACTCGGTACCGCGGTCGCAAACGTCGGGAACCTCCTCGGCGACGGCGGCCCCGACATCGCCATCTCCGCCCCCAACGCGTCGTACGGCGGAATGACAAACAACGGCGCCGTCTTCGTCATCCCGGCGTCGGCGCTCCGCACCGTCAGGAACGGCGTGGTTAATGTCGATAAGATCGGACAGCCGGGAGGACTCCCCGGCGCCGTCTTCATCGGCGCATCCAACGGCGACCGGATCGGCCAATCGATCGCCAACGCCGGAAACACCGACGGTTCGACCGCGGGCGTGCTCGGACTCAGCGATATGCTGATCGGAGCGTCCAACGCCGACTCGGGCTTCGGCGCCGCCTACCTCGTTTACGGCGCAACGAATCTCGCTTCCAAGGCGACCAAAGACACAAACGGTATTCTTGATATCAGTCTCAGTCGCGTCGGCACCCCGGGCTCGGCCACGGGCGTGATCAAAGGCGCCATCTTCGACGGAACCACCCAGGGCGATATGACCGGATACTCGGTCTCGGGCGCCGGTACGTTTGACGGCGGAACATTGTCCGATTTCTTGATCGGTTCGCCCGGTTACAACGGTTCCGCAGGACTCGCCACCCTCGTCTTCGGCCGCTCGGCGTCGTCGACCGACGGCGCCATCACAGGCACGTTCACGATCAACGCCCTGCCGGGATCGGTCAAATCGCTCCAGATGATCGGTCCCGCCGCGGGCGCATTCGCGGGTTACTCGGTGTCGTCGACTCGCTCGGTCATTCCCAATTATTCCTTGCCCGATATCATCATCGGCGCACCGGGCGCAAATACCAGCGAAGGATCGGCTTACCTCATCCCAGGAAGCTCGACGATCGTCGGCACCCACCACCTGCAGAACACCGAGAGCGGGCCGCTCCAGGGGCTCATCATCACCGCGAGCAACAGCGCCTCGACCCCCTACCTTGGAACCGCCGTCAGCGGCAACCTGACCACGACTCCCGCCGGAAACACACTCGACTTCGGCGGGCTCGGCAGCGTCGCGATCGGCGCCCCGGGGTATTCGCTTACCGGACAAATTACCGGCGGTTCGGTCTTCGCTCTCCAAGGAAGAAATATCCCGCTGAGCAAACCGAAATCGACCGAAATCCCCGTGACGATCGGCGTCAACTCCCCCTTCGGACCGTTCTCGGTTAACGCGTCGTCGTCAACGATGACAATTTATGTGTTCAGCAACGCGAACGTCACCCCGCCGTTCGTGCCCCCCACCGAAATCAACCCCGCGTCGATCGTCGTCAACGGCGTCTCTTTCCCCAACGCGACAATCACCACCGATCCCAAAGACGAGAACGGCGACGGTTACGCCGACGCGATCATCACGATCTCACCCGTCTCGGCGCTCAATCTCGTGAACGGAACGACGACGATCACGATCTCGGGAACCACCCTCTCAACCAGCGCACATCCCAACGAACTCTTCTCGGGTTCGGCGACCGTCACGGTCACCGGATCGACCAACTCGGGCGGAGGAGGCGCGGGAGGCGTGCCGGGCACGGTTTCGCTCGGCTCGGTCTTCTCAACCTTCCCACAATACGGCGACTCCCTCGTCCCCTCGGTTCAGGCGCTCTCACAATTCAACTGGAGACCGATCCCGATTCGGATCGCCTACTCGCAGTTCCAGGCGCCCGCGGGATTCGTTCGGCGCATCTACCTGCTCCATCACCCGGGCGCCATGAAACCGTTCGGCAGCCGCTACTACGACCGCAAACAAGGCAAGAACACGCTCCCCCAAAGCGTCTTCACCCACCGCGAACAGTTCCACAACGGCAAATTCTACACGTACCGCCATGCCGGGATCGTCATCCCCTCAACTATGCAATACGGATCATACTTCAATCCGTGATACATCCCGTACTTCAAGATTCGCCTGTTTCACCACGACGGGCCGGCGATTTCTCAACCGAGAAGCCGCCGGCTCGTCCCGCTTCATGAATCCCGCTTCGCTCGACCTCATACATGAAGCGAGCGGATCAATTCCTTCGTTCGGCCGATCGATTCGCGATTGCTCGCCGACTACAATAACGATGAGACGGGCCGCGACCGACCAGAAAAACCCAAGCTCGCACAAATGGATATTTTTTATTTATTAAAACATCACGCGATAAGATCATCATGGGCGATCGCTTGCTGCGCGTTCGCGCTTTCAAGCGGATTCGACGCGCCCCCCTCCCCCGAGCCCGACGGAGCGGCTCGTCTATTCTCTTTCCAATCCGACGAGATCTCGCGGATCGCCGCGATTGACGACGACCCGGACGACACCAAACCGAGCGACGACGCGAAACCGCGCGACGACGCGAAACCGCGCGACGACAAAAAACCGA
>JAKBCQ010000031.1 GCA_021807585.1 Planctomycetota bacterium
CGGGGGACGGCGACGTCAAGTATCACCTCGGCTTCTCGGCGGACCATTCGACGTCGGACAATCATAAAATTCATCTCTCACTCACACCCAATCCCAGCCATCTGGAGGCGGTCGATCCCGTCGTCGAAGGACGGGTTCGAGCCAAGCAGCGGCGGTTCGGCGACCGCGAGCGGAAGCTCGGTTTACCGCTTCTGATTCACGGCGACGCGGCGTTCGCGGGACAGGGACTTGTCGCCGAGACGCTCAATCTTTCGCGACTTCCCGGGTATCGCACGGGCGGGACGATTCATGTTGTCGTGAACAATCAAATCGGTTTTACGACGGCGCCGCACGAGAGTCGATCGAGCCTATACTGCACGGACGTGGCGAAGATGATCGAGGCGCCGATTTTTCATGTGAACGGCGAGGATCCCGACGCGGTCGTTCACGTCGCGGAGTTGGCGACCGATTTTCGTCAGGCGTTCGGTCAAGACGTGGTGATCGATATGGTTTGTTATCGTCGCCACGGTCATAACGAGGGGGACGAACCCGCGTTTACGCAGCCGCTGATGTATGAGAAGATCCGCGGTCGTGATACGATCCGCGACCTTTACACCGAATATCTGATCCTCACGGGGGAGCTCACCGCCGACGAAGTGGCGACGATCGCCGAAACTTTTGAGGAGAAGTTGACCGCGATTTATAAAGAGGTACATGATCATTCCACTCCGCCTCCCGCGGCGCATCATCCGTTCACGGGGGCTTGGGCGGGGTTTTCGAATCGGTATTCGTGGGCGCCGGTCGAGACGGGGGCTCCCCTCGCCGAATTGGCGCGGATTGTCGAGGCGACTTCGACCGTTCCCGACGGGTTTCACCTCAATCCCAAAATCGAACGGATCTTGTCGGCTCGGGTGAAGACGGTGGAGAACAAGGGGAGCGTCGATTGGTCGTTCGCCGAGTCGCTCGCGATCGGGTCGCTCTTGCTCGAACAAACACCCGTTCGGCTGAGCGGTCAAGACAGCAGGCGGGGAACGTTTAGCCAGCGGCACGCGGTGCTCGTCGATTACAAAACGGGCGAGCGGATCATTCCGCTCAATCGGATCGCGTCCGATCAGGCTGAGTTATGTGTTTATGATAGCATGCTTTCAGAGGCGGCGGTTCTCGGGTTTGATTACGGGTATTCGCTCGACGAGCCTCGGATGTTAATCATGTGGGAGGCGCAGTTCGGCGATTTCGCCAATGGCGCACAGGTGATTATTGATCAATTCATCGTCTCGGGCGAGTCGAAGTGGGGTCGATCGAGCGGATTGGTGATGCTTTTGCCGCACGGTTACGAGGGTCAGGGGGCGGAGCATTCGAGCGCCCGGTTGGAACGGTTCCTCTCGCTTTGCGCCGAGGAGAATATTCAAGTCGTGAGCGCGACGACCCCGGCGCAATATTTTCATTTATTGAGACGTCAGGTGCGGCGTGATTTTCGCAAGCCGCTGGTGGTGATGACGCCGAAGAGTTTATTGAGGCATAAGGCCGCGGTGTCGCCGGTCGACGAATTGACCTCGGGTCGCTTCCGCGAGGTGATCGACGACGTGATCGATCCCGATCGCGTTCGGCGCGTGCTCGTTTGTTCGGGTAAAGTGTATTACGACTTGGTCGCGCGGCGCGAGGAGGTCGGCAAGACGCGTGAGGTGGCGATCGTCCGGCTTGAGCAATTTTATCCGTGGCCCGCGGACGCCTTGCGCGGCGCGTTGGGGCGGTATCGGAACGCGCGGGAGTGGGTTTGGGTTCAAGAAGAATCGCACAACATGGGGGGGTGGTTCTTCACGGCGCCGCGTTTGAATGAGTTGATGGGCGTTTCGTTCGAGTATGTCGGACGCGACGCGAGCGCCAGTCCGGCGACGGGATCGCACGCGGTACACGATCGCGAGCAAGCCGAGTTGGTCGCCGCGGCGATTGGCGCCTCGGTTCCACATCTCGTCACATCAACCCCTTTGGTCGCATTTTCGAGCAAGGAGTAACGCGAGCCGATGGCCACCGTATCGATCAAAGTGCCTGGAGTTGGAGAGTCGATCACCGAGGGAATCCTGGCGCGTTGGCTGAAGTCCGACGGCGCCGCGGTGAAAGCGGGCGAGCCGCTTTACGAGCTCGAAACCGATAAGGCGAGCAACGTCGTACCCGCGCCTTCCTCGGGGGTTTTGCGGGTGAAAACCGCCGAGGGAACGACGGTCGCGATCGGCGCCGAAATCGGCGTGATCGACTCGTCGGCGACCGCGTCGGTTCCCGCTCGGGTCGACGGCGCGGCGGGGGGCGCTTCGGTTGCGGCGGGCTCGGCTTCGACGAGCACGACGGCTTCGCGCTCCGATTCGGCGATCGCGGCGTCGGTGAACGGCGGCGAAGCCAAAGAGATTCATCTTTCTCCCGCGGTGCGTCGGCTCGTCGTCGAGGAACGGGTCGATCCCGCGAACATCGCCGCGACCGGTCCCGGCGGCAGATTGACTAAAGGAGATGTTCTTGAGCATATGTCAGCTTCTTCTTCAGCCGCTCCGCCGCGCGAGTCCGCCGCGGCGCCGCTTCAGCCCGCCGCCGCGGTGAAACCGAGCGCGACGTCGGTTCCACGCGAAACGCGGAAACGGATGAGCGGGATTCGCCAAAAAATCGCCCAGCGGCTCGTCGAGGCGCAGCGCACCGCGGCGATCCTCACGACGTTCAACGAAGCCGACATGTCGGCGATCATGGATCTACGAAATAAATACAAAGAAACGTTTAAAAATAAGCATTCGGTCGGTCTTGGATTCATGTCGTTTTTCGTCAAGGCCGCGGTCGAGGCGTTGCGGGAATATCCGGCGGTGAACGCGCGGGTCGAGGGATCGGACATTGTTTATCACAACGTGTACGACGTGGGAGTGGCGGTGAGCACCGAGCGCGGGCTGATGGTTCCGGTGGTGCGCGACGCCGACAAGCTTTCGTTCGCCGGGATCGAAAAGGCGATCGCGGCGTATGCGGTCAAGGCGCGTGAGGGGACGATTTCGGTCGCGGACCTTCAAGGCGGAACGTTCACGATCACCAACGGCGGCGTGTTCGGTTCGCTCCTTTCGACGCCGATCCTCAACCCCCCCCAAAGCGGGATCCTCGGCATGCACGCGATCCAGAATCGCCCCGTCGCACGCGGCGATCAGGTGGTCATCCGTCCGATGATGTATCTTGCACTTTCGTATGATCATAGAATTGTCGATGGGCGCGAGGCCGTGAGCTTCCTGGTGAAGATCAAGGAGAAGGTCGAGAGCCCCGAGCGTCTGATGCTCGACATATGATCGTATTCGGCGGGGTTGATAGCGGCCGATCGGCAAAAGCTTCGCCGATCGTTGCGCTTTGTTCGTCGTTCGACGTTAATTTGCAACATGCTTATCCTTTCATCTGAGAGAAGGCGAGCGATATGACGGCCGCTGGATCAAATCGGTACGACATGGTGGTGATCGGCGCGGGGCCCGGCGGTTATGTCGCGGCGATTCGCGCGGCTCAGCTTGGGATGAAAGTCGCGTGCGTCGAGAAGCGGCCGAGTCTCGGCGGTACATGCCTGAACGTCGGATGCATTCCCAGCAAGGCGCTGCTTGATTCGAGCGAGCTTTATCATCTCGCCGAGGCGCGGTTCAAGACTCATGGAATTCGCGTCGACAAGCTCGGGGTCGATTTGCCGGCGATGCTGGCTCGAAAAGATAAAGTCGTGAAAGAATTAACCGACGGCGTTCGGTTTTTGTTCAAGAAGAACAAGATCACGGCGATCGAGGGGGTGGCGAAGATCGAGGCGCCCGGTAAAGTGTCGGTTCGAGGGGGCGACGGTGGCGACGTTTCGCTTGAGGCTTCGCACATTGTCGTCGCGACGGGGAGCGTTCCGGTCGAGTTGCCGTTTCTCAAGTTCGACGGCAAGACGGTTGTCAGTTCGACCGAGGCGCTCTGTTTTGATCGCGTTCCGGAACACCTCGTCGTGGTCGGCGGGGGTTACATCGGGCTCGAGCTGGGTTCGGTATGGCGCAGGTTGGGGTCGAAAGTGACCGTCGTCGAATTTCTCCCGCGGATCACGCCGCTCGCCGACGTCGAGATCGGCGGCCTGCTCCATAAGAGCCTCGCCAAACAGGGGCTCGAATTTCAGCTTGAAACGAAAGTGACCGGAATCGAACATCAGAACGGCCGAGCGAACGTGCGCGCCGAGACGAATCATGGAGGATCGCTTTCTTATTCATGCGATCGTGTGCTTGTGGCCGTGGGACGACGCGCCTTCGCCGACAAGCTCGGTTTGGAGGAGCTTGGCGCCAAGATCGATCCCAAGACGGGGAAGATCGCGGTCGACACGCGATATCGGACGAATGTTGAGGGTATTTACGCGATCGGCGACGTGATCGACGGACCGATGCTGGCGCACAAGGCCGAGGACGAAGGGATCGCCGTCGCCGAGATCATCGCCGGGAAAGCGGGTCATGTCGATTACGATACGATTCCGAGCGTCATCTACACGTGGCCCGAGATGGCGAGCGTGGGATTGACCGAGGAGCAAGCGAAAAGCAAAGGTTTAACATATAAAGTGGGCAAATTCCCGTTTTTGGCGAACGGTCGCGCCAAGGCGATGGACGAGACCGAGGGGGTGGTGAAGGTTTTGGCCGATTCCAAGACCGATCGCTTGCTCGGCGTTCATATCTTGGGTCCGCGCGCCTCGGATATGATCGCCGAGGCGGTCGCGGTGATGGAATTCGGCGGAAGCGCCGAGGACATAGCGCGGACGTGCCACGCGCACCCGACGCTCTCCGAGGCGTTCAAAGAGGCGGCGCTCGCCGTGGATAAACGAGCAATCCATATGTAATTGTGTGAATTGCTGTTTGGTTTTTCGCCGTGTCGAACGCGGTTTTTCACTTTTCCCGCGGGCGGGCGCGTTTGATCAGCCTGATCCGATTGCCGGAGTCGTTATGGATCATCTGATCCATAAATGTGCGAATCAGCAATAATCCTCTACCGCCGACGCGCATCAGGTCTTCGGGGTCGATCGGTCGGTTGAGGATCGCGATATCGAAACCCGGTCCCTGATCGACGATCTCGTAAACGACCCCCTCGCGATTGATCTCGGAGTGAATCTCGACGGTTCGATTTGCGTACGGAGCGATCGATCTTCGGGCGTCGGCGAGCCGATAAAACTCGCGTTCGTCGTCTTGTCGGAGATCCGAACTCACCTCGAGATTGCCGTGATAGATCGCGTTCGCCAGCGCCTCGCGCAGCGCCATCGCGATCCTCATCCGCGCGTTCTCATCGAATATATTCATGCTTGATAAATCATCTTGGAACATCTGAATGAGAGGATCGATGAGATCGGGATCGTTTTCGAGCCGAACGCCCACGACGCGTCGTTCGATCGAAGCGTGCAGCCGGTTGCGGCGTTTTTTATGTTCGGAAACCGCGAGAACCTGACGGATCGTCTCGACGAGCTCGCGCGCCAACGACTTTTTCGGGACGTAGCTCGCCGCTCCCCGTTTTAGCGCCTCCATCGCGGTTTCTTCGCTGCCGCACGCGGTCATCAGCACGACGGGTATCGAAGGATATCGCACCTTAACATGTTCAACCAACCCCAGACCGTCGAGCGAGGGCATCTGTAAATCGGTCAGGACGATCGATACGGGTTCGGAGTCGAGCTTCGCCAACGCCTCGACTCCGTCGCGCGCCGTGATCGCCGCGAAATCGTCGATCTTGTCGATCAATCCCGCCACCAATCGCCGGTCGAAAGGCGAATCGTCGACCACGAGAATTACCGATCGCCGTTCGCGAATCATGGGCGCCGCCGGAACCTCGGCGGAGTCCTCGGATATTGATAGAGTGTTCATCAAAAATAACTCTCACTAAGAATGAGGGCGGTTCATCGAACGTTCGCGTCGAACTCATCTATGAATGAAATAGTGAATAAATACATGTATTACGTAACTCCGGTCACGAGGGCGCGGATCCTACGAGTTCGGCGGTTCGCCCCGACGCGTCGGGGCGATCGTCGAGATAGGAGCGGGCGGCGCGATTGAGTCGATCGGATTCATGTATGAGACTTTTGTAAAGCGATTCGACGACGGGAATCGCCGCCGATTCGCCGATCGCCTCGATCTCCTCGGCGACTCTTCGAGTCGGTTCGGCGGCGAGCTGCGACGCCGCGCCTTTGATCGTGTGCGCACATCGACGAACGACCGATCTCGATCCCGAATCGATCGCGATGCGCAGTTCGTCGAGCATTCTTGGCGACTCGTCGACGAGAAGCCCCAATAGCTCGCGGAAGAGTTCTTCGTCTCCCGCGACACACCGCATCGCCTTCGCAACATCAAACGGCGGCGGACCCGAATCGATCGCGTGATCATCATGTTCAAGCATGTCTGGATATCGGCTAGAAATCGATTTATCGCGAGACTCTTCAAGCTGTTGATCCGACGGGGAGGTCTCCGAAGTCGCGGTCGATTCCAAGCAAGATTGATTTGCGAGTCGATCGATTTCGTCGTTGAGTTCGGCGGGATTGATCGGCTTGGAGATGTAACCGTCGAATCCCGCGGCGAGGCAGCGCTCGCGGTCTCCCTTCATCGCATGAGCGGTGAGCGCGACGATCGGGATGCGCCCCCCCCGATCGGCCTCAAGGCTCCGAATCACCGCGGTCGCCTCGAATCCGTCCATCTCGGGCATCTGAACGTCCATCAAAATCAAGTCGAATTTATTATTGCTAAATTCGGCGACGGCCTTGGCGCCGTCGGGAGCGACGACGACGGTATGACCTTTTTTCGAGAGGAGTTTGATCGCAAGGATTTGATTGATCACATGATCTTCCGCGAGGAGGATCTTGCGCGGACGAGCGGCGTGCTGCGCGGGATCGGCCGCGATTTCGGCGGGTTTTTCCCGCGGATCGGATCGCCGACCGCGGCTCGTGGCGAGGACCGTCATGATCGCGTTGAACAGTTCGGACTGGCGAATCGGCTTGGAGAGTCGCGCCGCGACGCCGAGCTCGTGACACATGTCATCGTCTCCCGTTTCGCCGTCGGACGATAAGATCATGATCGTTACATGCGAGAAATCGGGATACTCGCGAATGCGTTTGGCGAGTTCATAACCGTCGACCTCGGGCATCATCAAATCGAGAATCACGAGCGCAAACGGTTCGCCGCGCGCCGACGCTGCGCGCATCGCCGCGAGCGCCGCGACGTGCCCCTCGACCGCGGTCGGCGCGGCTCTCCAATAAGAAAGCACCTCGGTGAGGATAATTCGATTGGTGAGATTATCGTCGACGATTAAAATGGGTAAACCCTCGAGCGCCTGGGGATCGATCTCGAAGGGTTTGGGCGGCGCGTCGGGATTGATCTCGAGCTTGATCTCGAAGCGGAACTCGCTGCCGCGGCCGACTTCACTCTCGGCTCGCACCTCTCCACCCATCAGCGATATCAACCTACGCGTGATCGACAATCCCAGTCCCGTGCCGCCGAACTTGCGCGACGTCGAGCCGTCGGCTTGCTCGAACGGATCGAAGATCGATTCGAGCTTCCGCCGGGGAATTCCGATTCCCGTGTCTCGAACGTGGAATATCAAGACGAGCGAACGATCGGAGAAATCGAGATCAATCGCATGAGAATTTGCTGGGATTGCGGAGGCGCGATCGACCGAGACGACGACCTCTCCGCGCTCGGTGAACTTGATCGCGTTGCCGACGAGATTCACGAGCACCTGTCGGATTCGATTGGGATCTCCCTTGACCGAATCGGGGACGTCGGGGCCGATGCGACACGCGAGTTCTAGCCCCTTCGCGTGCGCCCGCAGCGCCATGATTTTGAGCGTCCCCTCGACACAATCACGAAGGCTAAAATCGATGTTCTCGAGCGTCATCTTACCCGCCTCGATTTTGGAGAAATCGAGGATGTCGTTGATCACGTTTAGCAGTGAATCCGCCGAGATCTTCACCAATTCGATGTATTCGCGCTGTTGCCGGGTCAACGATGTGTCGAGAGCGAGTTCGGTCATGCCGATAATTCCGTTCATCGGCGTGCGAATTTCATGGCTCATGTTCGCCAGGAACTCGCTTTTCGACCGATTCGCGTTCTCGGCGAGCTCTTTGGCGCGCACGATCTGCTCCTCGGCTCGCTTGCGGATTGTAATATCTTGGATTTGTGAAATCATGTACAATGGAGCGGATTTCTCGTCGCGCACGAGGGTGACGCCGAGATGGATCCAGATAATCTGTTTGTTTTTATGAATATAACGTTTTTCCAATTGATATCCGTCGATTTCTCCGGCGAGCAATCGACGAACCTGGTCGAGGTCGCGTTCAAGATCGTCGGGATGCGTCAACGATTGAAAATCGGTCGCGAGCAATTCTCCTTCGGAATAGCCGGTGATTCCGCAAAGGGCGCAATTCACCTTGAGCCAGCGGCCGTCGGTGGCGACGAGAGCCATCCCCGTCGTCGCGTAATCGAACGCCGCCCGGAAATGCTCTTCGGAACGCCTTAACGCTTCGAGGGCGCGTTTTCTTTCGGTCAGATCGCGGACGATCGCGGTGAACAGCGTCGGATTGGACGAATCGACGCGCGCGATCGCGACCTCGACGGGAAAGGGTTCGCCGCGGCGAATCGCGGCCGATTCCTCGTACCGATTCTCTTCGTCGGATGTCGGATTGGGGAACTGCAGTCCCGGAAGAACGCTTCGAACGTGACGCGCCATTAAATCATCTTTTGTTAATGCGAACATTCGGGTTCCCGCGGAATTGACGCATAGAATGCGTCCCTCCTGATCAAAGCAAAAGATCGCGTCGGCCGCGCTCTCGACGACCGAACGAATCATCGATTCACGCTCTCGAAGCTCGGCGGTTCGGTCTCGCACCTCCTCCTCGACGCGATCGCGGTGCTCCTCGATCCGCGCTTGACGTCGCGCCAGCTCGATCATCTGTTCGAGCCCCTGGCGAATCGACACCGCGAGGACGACGACCTCGAAAACGACCCAGCCCGCGTGCTCGATCCACCGCCACGGCTCGACCGCCCAAACCCCGTAGACGCTTCGAGGCCAAAGAAATCCGCGGACCGCGTGATCCACCGCCGTAACCAGCGACGCCAAGATCATTACCCGATAATCGCGATATAACGCCAAGAATGCGAGTGATCCAAAAATATGAAAATGTGTTTCAATTCTTCCTCCTGTTAAGTGGATGAGGAGCGCGCTTATGAGCATTTGCGCCGCGGCGACGACCTGCCGCGTCGTCGCTTCGCCGGGCCTGAAGATCGCCAGCGCGATCGGCGCCGCCACGATCGCTCCGCCGAGGAAGATCGCGGCGAACACGTGAATATGCGGAGTGCTCGTTCCCCCCGCCCACGCCCAGGGAGATATGATCAACGCCGCGACGATTCCCCCGAGCCACTCGATCGTCATCAAAATCGCGAACAGGCGATCGGTCCGACGCCTGATCGTCGCGAGCTCCGTCTGAAACAATTCATAGGATCGACATTCAAATTTATGTTTGAACGGCATTTTACCGCGTTCCTTGATGATGAACGACTCGATCCGCCGACGCTAGATCGGCGGTCGCCGATTCGTCATAAATGGGACATCCAAACACTGGTTGAAACGTTTCGGCGATTCCGCCGTCGAGAGCCGCCTTGACGACGGCATCACATCCGGGGTTGTCTCCAGAGTGGCCGCGCGACGCGGTGATTCCGCCGAAATAGAGGCGACTTCCGTTGCGATTGAAGAGCGCGACGTGTCCTGAAGTGGCGGCGCCGAAGCGGCGCGCTTCGATTCCATCGGGGTCGATCCGAACGTCGACGCCGGGTATCGCCGCGGCGCGTCTTCGGTGAGCCGTGCGCGTCCAAGAATCGGCGGATGATCGCGGTCGATAAAGCATCACGATGATTCGTAATTCGCCGTGCGTTTTGGCGGCGATGCGATCGAGTTCCTCAAGGCTCGCGGCGAGGCAAGGGCATTTGGGATGAGCGAAGACGATCAGCGTGGGGAGAGTGCGATCGAGCGGAATCCGCGTGTCGGCGGGCCACGTCCTCGGAGTTTTGCCAATGACTCCCGGGGTCGCGTCGTGCAAGCCGAGCAAAATGATTCCGCAACCGACCGGAACGCCCCACGCGCCGAGGAGCAGAATCCAAAATGATCGCGAATTCTTTTTTTCGATTGACGATCGCATGGCGACTCGGCTCCGCTCGAGACATCGACACGGCCGGTGGATATTCCTCCGGCGCAAGCTTAGTTCATCTTTTGAGGATCGTCGGTTCGAGGAAAAAAGTCGTTCGGTTCGACGACCACGATTCGTATCGGACGATATAAGAATGATCCGATCACATAACGGATCGATGATGACGTCGGCGTCGGCGTCTCTTCTCCATAACGGCGAACATTATGTTGAGCGTGCGAGAATCCACGACGACCCCGTGCGCCGTCTTTAAATGTGTATGATAGATAAAGTTACAAAAAATTATTTATGTAAAAATTATATT
>JAKBCQ010000032.1 GCA_021807585.1 Planctomycetota bacterium
GATCATCGCTTATGGATTCGATGGAGTACATAATGGTGGATATGACGGGTTAGGAGTTTTTCTTCTCACACCGACTAACCTGAATGTTCCTGAGCCGTCGACGCTCGTTTTTACGATTCTTGTCGTAGGAGGAATCGCCGGGAAGCGATTTGTAAAGTCGGATACCAGACACCCAAGAAACACGCATTTCGAGTATATCGGCTGATCGGGATTATCATAAAAGTCTTGCCGGGTGACGGATTGCGTCGGCGAGGATGTGGCGTCGATATGGGGGAAGCGCCGCCGGTTTCGGCCCGCCGACAAATCATTTGGATCCGGATAAAGAACCTCTGAATATGCGGAATTCTTGCCGGATATCGCTAAAGCCGACACGGCGAACATAAACCGAGCTTTGGATTCAAAGATTCGGAGGGCTCGGCGGGATTTCGGCGGGCGCCTCAAACAGCGCCGCGCTCGCGGTGAAACCGTGGAGGAAATTTTTGCCGCCGACTGGGCCGATCTCTCCCATCGCGAAGAAGCCCGCGATTGGGATTTCACCAAGGATTTCGCGGATCACGCCGACATCGTGATCGGGCTGGTCGAACAAGCGAGTGCCGCGGCCGTTGCACGTGAATAAAACGCCTCCGACGATCCGTCCGCGCGGTTTTGATCGTCCTCGGGGAGCGAGCATGCCGCGGAGATCTTCGTCGGCGGTTTCGGCGTCGCGCACGTGGAATTGCACGGTTTGGCCGACGCGGAGCGCGTCCGAGATCGCGATTCCCCCCGCGTCGTCGGCGCCGAGGACGTTTCGAATCAAAAAATCACCGCGCTGGAATGATTCTTGATATTCATTGATCACTCGACCGATATGAAGGCCGCGGCGCGCGCGATCTTGATCGTCGGAATCGAGCTCTTCAAACAGCTCTTGCAGAACCTCGAGCGCCGGTCGCCTGCCGAGTTCGCGAATCACGTTCTCCTCGCATCGAGTGATGAGAACCGTTTTACCAATCGGCCGGCATCCCTGACTGACGATCGAGCGAATCTTCAACGGGCCGGTGAGGACGATCGCCGCGGCGCCGTCGCGATATTCGGCGCCGTCGAGCACGATCCGATTGCGACCGGGTTGACGACCGCCGCTCGCCATCCCGCCGATCACCGGTAATCCGTTAGCGTGTTGATTGATCTCGTTCAAAAACACATCCGCGGCGAAGCTGAACGGATCGCCCGTCAGCAGTACGCACGACGTATCGATCGGAGCGTGCTTGAGCCGTTCGAGCCCCTCCGCGCCCGATCCCGTCAGTCGGATCGGCGTCAGATCGACATCGGGCGACTCGATCCCCCACAGAACGAGCGCCGGGCCGTTTTCGATCTCGCGAGTCTCCCCCACGACCGATTCGGCGGTGCACCCCAAAAACCGCTTGGCAATCCCTTCGGTCAGAGCGCGATCCGCCAACACGCGCAGCGCCGACGCGTGATGCGGCGAGCAGAAGCCGATCGCCAGATCGCCCCGAGCTCCTTCGAGGCCGAGCTTGACGCGTTCGACGACGTCGGTGATCGCAGCGGTCGAGTCGTTGAGCGTGGATAGTGCGGTCGCGCAGCGCATCGCCGTGGTGTCCAAAGCGGGTTGAGAGATCACGAACGGAATATCAAGCGATTGTACCTTGCGACGATCGCCGAACGCCAGATCCCCGCGTCTTCAGATCAAGAAATCAAATATTGATTGTATGCGTATCAAAAAACAACTATAAGTTTGGTTGTTTTTTGATCGCGGCGGCGTTGACCTCGCGATATTCTTTCCAGGAGATGGAACCGTCGCCGTCGAGATCGAGCTGTTTGAAACGAGCGGGTTTGCCGGTGAATTCTTCTCGTGTCAATCGACCGTCGCCGTTTTTATCCATGGCGCGAAACCGAGGACCGGGAGTGCCGGCGCCTTTGGCGACGGCCTTGCGCAAGTCGGCGGTCTTGGTGGCGTCTGGTTTCGGCTTTGCTTCGGCGGATTTTGAGTCGGTCTGTTTCGCGTCGGTCGGTTTGGGAGGGTTGGCCGCGGGTTTGGGAGCGGGGCGGGCCGCGTTTTTCTCGGCGTTCGTCTTAAGGAACTCGGCCTCGGCGGGGGTGGGCTGAAACGCCAAGAACTCTTCGCGGCTGATGAAACCGTCTTGATCGAGGTCGATCTTGACGAAGAGCGTTTCGGGGCCGTGGAATTCGCTCAGGCCGATTTCGTCGTCGCCGTCTTTATCCAACGCGAGGAAGCGATCGACCGCGGTTTGCTCGATCGTGGGAGCGTCTTTCTTCGGATCGGCGGGGGTCGCGCCGGCCGTCGCCGAGGGCTTGCGCGGTTCGGCTTTGGGATCGCCGTTCGCTTTCTTTTTTGCCATGTTCTCTTGTTGAATCGCCTGAAGTCGTTGGCGATGTTTCAGGAGGAGATCGCGGAATTCAATCGCCTCGAGCTTACCGTCGTGGTTGGCGTCGCCGTATTTGAGCAGGGTTTCGAATGCCGACATCGCCTCGGGAGGGACTTCATTTTTGGTGATCGTGTTATCGGCGTCGGCGTCGAGTTTTTCGAAGAGTTCGCGGGGAAGCATCGGCGTCGGCTGCGCCGCTTTCGTTTTTTTCTCGGTTTTGGCGGCGTTTTTCTCGTCGGCGAACGCGCCCAGGCAGGACGACACGATCGAGAAAGCAACCCCGAGACATGCGACGCTCGATCTCGTCATGGCGGAACTCCGAAAAAAAGCGATCACCATTGTGATCGATCAAGGTTGATTCGCGCTTCCATCCCAAACTCTCGCGTGGATGTCGGCCGATCGGCGACACCTCGATACGTGCAAGATACCAAATACGAGACCTTTCCTTCAAGGATCAAGCGAGCCGCGCCGCTTCCCGACCGGGAAAATCTTGATAAATTATATATTGATTTTATTTGATATGACGACCGAGATCGACTTCGTACGCGCAAACTATCATTGATAATATCAATTAAACAGAATTACAAATAGATGCAAAATCGCTATGTTATGATTTAAGCTTCAGTCTTGGGTTGGACGGCGGGCTCTCGGCGAAAGCAGCCGTTTTTTCCGTGGTTTGGCGTCGACGGGTCCGGGATCGGGCGACCAAGCGTAGGGGGCGATCCAGCGCGCGACCTGGGGGTCCGAGGTTGCGTCGAGGAGCGTGTGCGCTCGCCCGACGATCGGCTCGAGGTCGTGTTGAGCGATCCGTTCGGCGAGCGGGCCGATCCGCTCGAGATCGCGATCGGTCAGCCCCTTTCGCCCCATCGCCGCCCGTCGTCCCGAGCGGAACAGGAATGGATACATCGAAAGAGCCTCATCTGATGTATTATAGAGGTTCAGCAGATATTCACATCCTTCGATCGCATGGTCGCAACGCTCGCCGGGATCGAACCAATCGTGATCGACCGCGGCGCCCAGGAGAACGGCTCGAACGTGGAGATCGGGCCGAAGTCGAGCGAGCTTGACGGGACGATCGCTCGCTTTATCGGCGATCGCACCTCCTCCCAGTAAATGAAGAGCGGTCGAGACGACCCGCCCTCCGAAACTCTGCCCAAGCAGGCACACGCGGCTCTCCAAGGGAAACGACAGAAGAAATTGCGCGAGATGTAAACCTGTTACATAGGATCTTCGTGCTTTTTCATTGATATCAATGACATCGATCGAACTAACCCGCCAGCTCGGCCAGTCGAAAATGACAAAGATCGTGTCCGAAGTTAGACCTCCGTTGATTTCGAGCCAGGTATGACTCCAAAAGCCGCCGCCGATCGCGGTGTCGGCGTACGTCAAACTGCCGTGAATCTGCACGAACACCGTATGACCCGCCGCCTGGGCGAAAAGGTCGCGCGGGTCGCGATCCACCATCTCGCCGACCTCGTTGAACTGGCGAATTTGAAGTTGATCCCACGAAAAAAGTGTCATCTCTTGAGGTACTTTATAAGTGGAAACGATCCAGAATTGATCGAGCCTGGTCATATCGGGCTTGAAGTGATCGAGAATGACCAACGGCCAACCCGATCTGGGGTCGAAAGTCCCCCCTAAAAACGGCTGATTGTCCGAAGTCCCGATCACTCCAGGGCCCGACGCTCCAGGATCGAACCGCGAACCGGGTCGGAATCGCGGTGCGGAGATGGGAGCGTATTGATCGTTCGAAACGCGGCGACGGAAGAATCTCAAGTATCGATTTTCCCCGCGCGTAGGGGTCCCCTCGGGAAGCCAACGCTGGATTGATTGATAGAGCGCACGCGTGCGCTGGGCGTTGAATTCGGCGGCGGCGGGCCGAGGCGCGACGGGGATCTCCTCGGGCGTGAGAGCCGGCGAACGCGGCGGAGCAATTCTAAGCCTGGGTGCGGTCGTAGGAGGAGGGGTCGCGGGTGGTGCGGTCGCGGGAGGAGCGGTCGCGGGTGGAGCGGTCGCGGGTGGAGCGGTAGCGGGAGCGGTGGCGGGAGGAGCGGTCGCGGGTGGAGCGACGAAAGGCGGAGCCACCGAAGGGAGCGGAGGCGCGGGCGAAGGAACGGGGTTTGTGCGCGGTATCGGCGGCGACGGATTCGTCGGCTCTTGAGCGATCGCCAATGCCGTAAACTGAAGAGCGATCAGCAACCACGCGGTGTGGTCGATCGGCGCCGTCGTCGATCGTCGGCGCGGTTTTAGATCTGATTTGTACTTGTTTATTGATCGATCAATCATAAACCTCACTCGAGCCTGTGCGATCGAACCAGGGAATCGATCGGTCGACCAAAATCGTGACGATCTCGTTGTTTAGATCGGTTCTTTTGGCGATGCGGGTTGAATCGCGGGGAACGATTCCGCCGATTGGGCCGGGATCGTCGCGAGTTTGGGATGCGAGTCACATCGAAACCCGATTTCTCGGAATGGGAGATGCGGCCGCGCGCAGTTGATCGATCGCATGAGTCATCTCGCGACCAAACCCTGGGGTTTCCATTTCAAGACAATCTGACACCGAGACTGCCAAAAAGGCAGACGACGGGGTGTCGGCGCGATTTTCTCGATCATCGCAAGTTCTTGATTTCGCTAAAGATCGGTCATTTTTCCTGGTGCGGCATTGAACTTGCTGTTGGTTGGGTTTCATTAAACGATCGCCTTTCGCTCGGCGGGTTTCGGTTCCAATTGCCCGGCGACGTCGTGCCGATCGTGTCAAGGAGAACATCAACGTGGCGAAGAAGATTGTTTATGAAGACGAAGCGCGGCGCAAGCTCGCGTCGGGTGTCGGCAAGCTCGCCCGCGCCGTTCGAAGCACGCTCGGCCCGCGCGGTCGCAACGCGGTGATCGACAAAGGTTGGGGCAGTCCCAACGTCACCAAAGACGGCGTGACTGTCGCCGAGGAGATTGAGCTGACCGATCCCTATGAGAACATGGGGGCGCAGCTCGTCAAGGAGGCGGCGTCGAAAACGTCGGACGCGGCGGGCGACGGCACGACGACCGCGACGGTCCTCGCCGAGGCGATCTTCCGTGAGGGGCTCAAATCGCTGGCGGCGGGCGCCGACGCGATGGCGATCAAACGCGGAATCGACAAGGCGGTCGCCGTCGTTGTTGAAAATATCAAATCGCAATCCCGCAAGATCGACGGGAAAAAGGACATCACCGAGGTTGCGACGATCGCCGCGAACAACGATCGCGCGATCGGCGAGAAGCTCGCCGACGCGTTCGAGAAAGTCGGCAACGACGGCGTGATCACGGTCGAAGAGGGGAAAGGCTTCGAGACCGAGGTCGAGGTCGTCGAGGGGATGCAGTTCGATCGCGGCTATTTGAGCCCGCACTTCGTGACCGACCAGGATCGGATGGAGGTTTCTCTTGAAGAGCCATACATCTTGATTCATGAAGAGAAGATCAGCACTCCCAAGGCTTTGATTCCGCTGCTTGAGCAGATCGCCCGCGCCAATAAGCCGCTTTTGATTCTTTCGGAAGATGTTGAGAGCGAGGCGCTTGCGACACTCGTCGTGAACAAATTGCGGGGGATCTTGCAGGTCGCCGCGGTGAAGGCGCCGGGATACGGCGATCGCCGCAAGGCGATGCTCGGCGATATCGCGGTGCTTACCGGCGGCAAGGCGATCTTCAAGGATTTGGGGATCGAGCTTGAGAATGTTCGACTCACCGATCTTGGTCGCGCCAAGAAGGTGAAGATCGACAGCGAGAACACGACGATTATCGAGGGATCCGGCACGGCCGACGAGATCAAGGGGCGGACCGAGATGATCCGCAAGGAGATCAAGACGACCGACAGCGAATATGATCGCGAGAAGCTGCAGGAGCGGCTTGCGAAGCTCGCGGGGGGTGTCGCCGAGATCAAGGTTGGAGCGGCGACCGAAACCGAGATGAAAGAGCGGAAAGCTCTTGTCGAAGACGCTCTCCACGCGACCCGCGCCGCGATTGAGGAGGGTATCGTCGCCGGCGGCGGAGTGACGCTGATTCGCGCGGCGAAGGCGCTCGACTCGCTCAAGGTTGAGGGAGACGAGGAGTTCGGCGTGTCGATCGTCCGTCGCGCTCTCGATCAACCCGCTCGGTCGATCGCCGAGAACGCGGGTTTCGACGGCTCGGTGATCGTCAACAAGATTCTCAAATCGACCGACGCCAAATACGGGTTCAACGCCGATAGCGGGCAATATGGCGATATGTTCGCCGCCGGCATCGTCGACCCCGCCAAAGTGACGCGCACGGCGCTCCAGAACGCGGCTTCGGTCGCGGGACTGTTGCTGACGACCGAGGCGATCATCGTCGAGATCAAGAAGAAGTCGGCCGAGCCCGCGGGGCACGACGACCACGGCGGCGGCATGGGCGGCATGGGCGGCATGGGCGGCATGGGCGGCATGGGCGGCATGATGTGATCGGCCCGCTCCGAACGTTGCAAAACAATCGTTGACTTACACATAAACACAAATGAGGTTTTCCGCGATCCCGAACGGCGAGTCGGGATGGCGGAGTTGAGAAGAAGGGTTGAACCGATGAAGATTCGTCCGTTGGAAGATCGGGTTGTGATCAAGGAGATTGAGGCCGAGGAGAAGACCGCGGGGGGCATCGTGCTTCCCGACACGGCGAAGGAGAAGCCGCAGCGGGGCAAGGTATTGGCGGTCGGCCCTGGCAAGCTGCTCGATTCGGGAGAGCGGTCGGCGATCGGCGTCGTCGAGGGGGACGAGGTCCTTTTCGGCAAGTATTCGGGAACTGAGATCAAACTCGACGGCCAGGAGATCAAGATCCTCCGCGAGTCCGACATTCTGGCGAAGATCGTCAAGTGAACATCCCAGGGATTGAGGCGTCGTGACGAACACCGCGCGTGTCCGCGACGCCGATCCCGCCCCAAGCGAGGAGAACCATTTCCGTGGCGAAGCAACTTATGTTTTCCGATGCGGCCCGCCGCAAGATGCTCGACGGCGTCGATACGCTGTCGCATGCGGTGGGCTCGACGCTCGGCCCGACGGGTCGAAACGTCATTCTGAGCAAGTCGTTCGGCGGTCCGACGGTCACCAAAGACGGCGTGACGGTTTCCAAGGAGATTGAGCTTCCCGACCCGTTTGAGAACATGGGAGCGAAGCTCGTCAACGTCGTCGCGTCGAAAACTTCGGACATCGCCGGCGACGGCACGACGACCGCGACGGTTCTCGCTTTCGCGATTTATCGCGAGGGGCTCAAGAGCATCACTTCGGGGGCGAACCCGATGGCGGTGCGTCGCGGGATTGAAAAGGCGGTTGAAGCCGCGGTGACCGAGTTGCGCGATCATCTCTCGCGGCCCGTTTCCAAGAAGGAAGAAATCGCCCAGGTCGGTTCGATTTCGGCGAACAACGACCCCAAGATCGGCAATTTGCTCGCCGACGCGGTCGAGCGGGTCGGTCGCGACGGCGTGATCACCGTCGAGGAGGGGAAGACGGCCGAAACGACGCTCGAGTTCGTCGAGGGGATGCAGTTCGATAAGGGATATTTATCTCCTTATTTCGTCACGAGTCCGACGACGATGGAGGCGATCCTCGACGACGCGCTGATTCTTTTGTTTGAGAAGAAGATCAGCAATTTGCGCGATCTCGTGCCGTTGCTTGAGCGCGTGGTGCAATCGGGCAAGCCGCTCTTGATCGTGGCCGAGGACGTCGAGGGAGAGGCTCTCGCGACGCTGGTCGTGAACAAGTTGCGGGGGATTCTCAACATCTGCGCGGTCAAGGCGCCGGGCTTCGGCGACCGTCGCAAGGCGATGCTCGGCGACATGGCGGTTTTGACTGGGGGAACGGTCGTGAGCGAGGATCTCGGGCTCAAGCTTGAGAATCTTCAACTGTCGCAGCTCGGCAAGGCCAAGCAGGTGAAGATCGATAAAGACAGCACGACGATCATTCAGGGAGCGGGCAAGCGGGCCGATATCCAGAAGCGAATCGATCAGCTTCGCCGTCAGATTGAAGAGACCGAGAGCGAGTACGACAAGGAGAAATTCCAGGAGCGGCTCGCCAAGCTTTCGGGGGGCGTGGCGCTGATCAGCGTCGGCGCGGCGACCGAGGCCGAGATGAAAGAGACGAAGGCGCGTGTTGAAGACGCGCTCCACGCCACCCGCGCCGCGGCCGAGGAGGGAATCGTCCCCGGCGGCGGAGTCGCGCTGTTGCGGGTTCAGCCCGCGGTTCAAAAGGTTCACGATTCACTCACCGGCGACGAGAAACTCGGCGCGGCGATCATCCTCCGGGCGCTCGAAGAGCCGATCCGGAAGATCTCGGCGAATTCGGGGGTCGACGGCGCGGTCGTCGCCGACGACGTGAAGAACCTTGCGGGATCGAAGGGATACAACGCCAATACCGGTGAATATGTGGACATGTTCGAGGCCGGAATCGTTGATCCGACGAAGGTCACTCGCTCGGCGTTGCAGAACGCGTCGTCGATCGCGGCTTTGATGCTGACGACCGAGGCGATGATTACGAGCATCAAGGAAGACGAGAAAGAAAAGACGCCCGCGATCGAAGGATCGGTTCGATAATTAAGAATGGGTGGATCGCGCCGGGAGGGAGAACCTCCCGGCGTCGGTCTTCGCTTGCGAAGGGTCTGATTGACCTCGATTTGGGTATGGAGAGGCGGTCGTCGGAATCAGGTCGTCGATCGGACACGTGGGTGTTTTCAATAAGTTGATGATCTTGGAGGGAATGTCAGGTTGGCCCGGGGACGTGTTTCGTGTTAAGGTGAAGCGTTGTTTTAGACGTTCGTGGAATCCACTTAAAGCCCGATTGAGTAGCCTTGCCGATGGCGACTAAACGCGATTATTACGAGGTTCTGGGCGTGACCCGAACCGCGACCGCCGAAGAAATCAAAAAAAGTTATCGTCAGCTTGCGTTGAAAAATCATCCCGACCGCAATCCCGGCGACAAGGCTGCGGAGGATCGGTTCAAAGAGGCCGCGGAGGCTTACGAGATCCTTTCGGATCAAGAGAAGCGGGCGCGGTACGATCGCTACGGTCACGCCGGGGTCGACGGAATGGGGGCGCCTCATTTCGCGTCGGCCGAGGATATCATGTCGGCGTTTCAGGATATTTTGGGGGGCGCGGTTTTCGGCGATATGTTCGGAACGCGGCGGCGCGGACCGCGGCGGGGTGAGGATGTGATGATGAAGCTCGAGATCGAGCTTCTTGAAGCGTCGCGTGGGGCTTCGAAGACGATCGAGGTCGATCGCCACGACGCGTGCGTCGAGTGCCAGGGTTCGGGCGCTCGCAAGGGGACGGCGCCGACGAAATGCCGCTATTGCGAGGGGCACGGCCAGGTCGTTCAGTCGCGCGGGTTCTTTCAGATGGCGACGACATGTCCCGCGTGCGGCGGCGAGGGGATGACGATCACCGATCCGTGCTCGAATTGCCGCGGATCGGGTCGGGTTCGCGCCGCGACCAAGATTCAGATCGATATCCCCCCCGGAGTCGAAACGGGGATGTGGCTGCAGGTTCGAAATCAAGGCGAATTGGGCGATCCCGGCGCACCTCGGGGTAATTTACGGGTTCAACTTCAGGTGCGTCGGCACCCGTTTTTGGAGCGTCGACAGAACGATCTGATTTGTCAGGTTCCGATCAGTTTTCCCCAGGCCGCGTTGGGCGCCGAGATCGAGGCGCCGACGCTCGAGGGGACCGAACGGATCGCGGTTCCGCGGGGGACTCAAAGCGGCGACGTGATTCGGCTTCGCGCCCGGGGGATGCCCGACATCAACGGTCGAGGGCGCGGCGATCTGCTCGTCGAGGTGGTTCTGGAAACGCCGAAGCACCTCACGCCCCGCCAGGAAGAGCTGCTTCGCGAACTCGCCGATTTGGATCATTTATCGGTCGGAGCGAAGCGCAAGAGTTTTTTTGAGAAATTACGCGATTATTTCACCGAGGAGGTCGAGCCCGCCGAGGGGCGTTGATCGTCGGGGGGGCGGGTTCAA